>JAOZRQ010000007.1:0-31198 GCA_029940115.1 Desulfobacterales bacterium | reverse complement strand
TTGTCAATCCGCCGGGAGCCATGGTGGAAACGCTCGGCCCACCCCAGACGCTCGGTTCGGATTGCCAAATCCGAACCCCTCTGCCGCCGGATTTGTCAATCCGCCGGGAGCCATGGTTTACAGTTTACGGTTCAAATTGATCATTTCACTGGCAAGGGGAGTTCCTTGGCAAATGTTTTTTCATGGGTGCCATTCATTAAGTTGCTGTACTGGTTGCAACCCTCATTTTGGATGTGACCACAGGCAATTCTGCACCATCGGATCGGTCAAGACCAACATCGGGCATATCGAGGCCGCGGCAGGCGTGGCAGGGGTCATCAAGGTGCTCTGCATGATGAGGCATCGGCGGATCCCCCGCCATCTGAACGTCCTGAATCCGGTGATCAACTTTCAGGACTCCCCTTTTTCCGTGGCCACCGAATCACGAGAATGGAAGAGCAGGGGAGAGGGGCTTCCGTTGCGAGCCGGTGTCAGTTCATTTGGCATGGGTGGGGTCAGCACCCATCTGTTGCTGGAGGAATTTGTCGGAAACTGGTCATCAGGGACCGAACCGAAAAGCTCCGGTGACGGCCTTCATCAGGAGACCGATCACCTCTTTCTTCTCTCTGCAAAGTCTGAAAGCGGCTCGGCAAAACTGGTCCGGAGGTGGCAACGGTTTGTTGGCACTCGGGAATATGAGGCGGCCGACCTCCGGAACATCTGTGCCACCCTCACAACGGGGAGAAAGGCTCTCCCGTATCGTTACGGATGCTGTGTGACAAACAAGGGGGCATTGAGCGAGGCGATCAACGCCATTTCCGATGGCCGGCATCCCATCGATTCTGACCATTCCCCGATTTTCCCGAGGGCGACCCGCACCCCGACCTGCCTGCGAATCGGCACCTTTTCCCTCGGCGGCTTTGCTGACATCCAAGCGCTCTCAGAACGCAATCCCCTGTTTCGCAAACAGATTCGGCGGATTGAGGAGACCTATGCCAAGCAGGAGATCCTCAAAAGGATGCGTACCGGTTTTTTCCGTAAGCTCGCCTGGTCTTCCCAAGCGCGTCCGCTTTACGCGTTCATGGCCTCCCATGCCTATGTCTCCGCCATTCTGGACGCGGGATTTGTTCCGAATCTCATCATCGGCGAGAAGAACGGATTATGGCCGGCCCTCACCGCAAGCTGCATGGCCACTTTGGAAGATATCATCAGTCTGTTCACGGATCAGGGGAAATGGGATGAATTCAGGTTCAAAAGGCCGCTGATCCCCTTTTTGGACCCCTTGACAAACCAGACCATCATGCCCTTCCATTTCAGCACCACATATCTCTTGGGCATGAGGGACAGCCTTCAGATTTCTCGGGAGGTGTTGGCCCATCATATGGACAAGGCCAGACTGTTGCTCGAAAACCAGCACACCTTCATCAGGTATGTGGAAGAGTGGGACGTTCTTCTCAGACAATCAGGAAAGACAACGGCCCAGATGCTTCTTGACAACGGAAATGGTCAGGAGAAGCCTGTATCCGACCTTCTTTCCCATGACATCTCCGTTTCTGACCTCCTTTGTCAGAAGGAGGCGGTCCTCTTGTCACTCGTCATCGTCAGCAGCCTCCGCAGACTCAGTCAGAAATGGAGTCTCACAGAAGACCCGCCAGAAGCGGATTCCCGATTCCACGAGCTGGCCGATCTGGTGACGGACAACGTCATGCCCAAGGAGGCGGCCATCGCCCTCTTCAGGGATGACCATGTGGATGTGGCATCCATCGCGGAGATGCTCAATCAGCGACAGGCCCACATGAATCTGGAAAATCCCTATGTCCACATCAGGGAGCAGGCCCTTCATGAGATCCCGGAACCCGGAGAATGGCTCAAAACGGCCGAAGATGGCACATCCTCTGTTCCCGAGGGGATGGTCTCCTTGAATATCGGCGACCTTTCCATCCCTGCCCCTGAAGAACAGTCGATCTATGCGGATCCGGCACAGGGGGAGGATTCGACGTTGAAGCAGGCATTGATCCACCTCTGGATGAGAGGAGCGGATATCCGTTGGGACGCATTCTATCCCGAGGGCCGCTTCAGAAAGGTGGCCCTGCCACTCTATCCGTTTTCCGGAGAGCGATATCAGAACGGACACCGGAAAGCCAACAACCAACAGACAAAAAACAACCCAGAAAAAATGGAGACACCGTCCAGCACCCAGCACCCAGCACCCATCGCCCAGCACCCAGCGCCCAGCGCCCAGCACCCCGCACCCTGCATGAAAAGACCGGTGTCTTTCTGAAGCAGGTGCTCTCCGGGATACTCAAACTTCCGCTCCGGCGGATAGACACTCAGACGGACTTGGCGGAGTACGGCATCGACTCCCTCATTGTCAACCGCTTCAACGCCGCGATGGAGGAGACCCTCGGTTCCCTGCCAAAGACCCTGCTGTTTGAAAATCGGACATTGGACGACTTGGCAACATATCTGGCCGACGCCTATGCATCGGCCCTTGCCGACTTCTTCAGTCTCAACAAAACCGACGAATCCGCCCATCACGCATCACGCATCACGCATCACACATCATCCAGCGCCCAGCGTCCAGCTGGCTTTGTCCCTGGAGAGGGGGTGGGTGCCGTTCTGCTCAGGCCCCTTGACCAAGCCATACGAAACCGGGACCGGATATACGGCGTGATCCGAAGCACCGCCATCAATCACGGCGGAAAGGCCCTCGGATATTACGTTCCGAATCCCGATGCCCATGCCGCGGTGGTCACCGAGGCGATTGAGCGGGCCGGCGTGAATCCCGAAACCATCAGCTATGTGGAGGCCCACGGGACCGGAACCGAGCTCGGAGATCCCGTGGAGATCAGGGCCCTACACATCAAAACGCCAGTATTGCTCCATCGGCTCTGCCAAATCGAACATCGGGCATCTGGAATCCGCGGCCGGCATTGCGGGGCTGACAAAGATACTCCTACAGATGACGCATAGGCAGATGGTTCCGTCCCTGCATTCGGAACCCCGGAATCCGAAAATAGACTTCGCGGATTCCCCTTTCCATGTCCAACGGGAACTGGCCGCGTGGCATCCGCCAATTGTCACGGAGAACGGTCAGGAGAGACCCTGCCCGAGACGGGCCGCGCTCAGTTCCTTTGGCGCGGGCGGGGCCAATGCCCACCTCATCGTCGAAGAATACGAGAATGGTCAGTTGACTTCGGCGAGCTCAGTCGAGTCGTCCGTTGAGGGTCGTCAGTTGACTTCGGCGAGCTCAGTCGAGTCGTCCGTTGGTGAGGATCCGTTTCTGGCTGGTCTGCCACAACTGATCCTCCTCTCCGCGAAGAATCAGGAGCGGCTCCGTGTCCATGCCGAGAGACTGGCCGACTTTCTGGGACAGAATTCTCCTTCCGCCCCCTCGCCTCTCGCCACTCGCCACTCGCCCCTCTCCGACATAGCATATACGCTCCAGACGGGCCGGGAGGCGATGGAAGAGCGTTTGGCGCTCATCGTATCCGATATCGACGAACTGAGGGAGAAGCTGACCCGGTATGCCCGGGGGGAGACAGGTACGGAGAGTGCCTATCACGGGAACATAAGGGACGACAGAAAAGGGCCGGCAGGACAATCTCCATCGCGTGGCCCCTGTGGCGGGACGGCGGGATGACCGTCGACGGGCAGACGCTGACCCGGATGAGGCGGCACACCGGGATGGTCCCCCTGGAGACGGAGAGGGGGCTTGACATTTTCCGACGGATACTGGCGACGGGGAGCGGACAGGTGACGGTTCTCCGAGGGGATCGGAGCAGGTTGCTCGATCACCTCGGCATCCGAGGAGGTCGGCATGTATCGGAGACATCCCGTGAAGATGGGCCGCGTCGCGGCCCCAGCGCTCCAAGAAAGGGCCGAAGGCGACCTGATCCACCAGATGAGGCTTTGGAGCGGATTTCAAGGCACCATGATCACGCGTCGCTGGGGACCCCTTCCCAGAACCGGTCTAAATCGGATTCGTCCGAATCAGACATCAGGCATCGCCTGAAAGAGAGAATAGGCATCTATTTGAAGAAAAAGACCGCCCTGATTTTGGCGGTTCAACATCAGGAGGTCAGCAGGGAAGACAACCTGATGGATATGGGGATTGACTCAACCCAGTTGCTGGAACTGGCGCAGGAGATCGAGCGGGACGCGGGGATCGAGCTGTATCCGACATTGTTTTTCGAGCATCAGAACATCAGGGAGATATCCGAATATTTCACATCGGAACACGCCGACACATTTTCCGAGATGCTTCATGTGAAGACGGAGGCAAGTGGGAGACGGCTGGCTTTGACAGAAACAGAGCCCAAAATCCAAAATCCAAAATCACACGCCTCACGCCTCACGCCTCACGAGAAGGATATAGCGGTCATCGGCATGGCCGGGGTGTTTGCGGATTCTCCAGATTTGGAGACGTTCTGGAGAAACTTGCGGGAAGGGAGGGACCTGATTCGGGAGATCCCCCCGGAGCGATTTGACTGCGAGTTCTGGTTCGACCCAGACTCCCGGAGGCCGGTGTGATTCTGGATGCCTGGACGGACGCGGGGATCGATCCCCGGACCATCGGCTATGTCGAGGCCCACGGAACCGGCACGGAACTGGGGGATCCGGTGGAGATCGACGGGCTGAGGAAGGCCTTTTCGCATCACGGCGTCACCGACGGGAACGTCCGTGTCGGATCCGCGAAGGCCCACATCGGCCACACCGAGGGGGCCGCCAGCATAGCGGGGGTGATCAAGGTGATCCTCTCCATGAGACATGGGGAGCTCCCCGCCATGCCAAAGTTCAAAGAACTGAATCCGTACATTCGCCTAGCGGACTCGCCGCTTCGGATCAATCGGGAGACGGAGTTATGGGAGGGAACCACTGATGGACCAAGACGGGCCGGCGTCAGCTCCTTCGGATTTGGTGGAACATATGCCCATGCCGTGATTGAGGAGCATGAAAAAGGGGCGAGGGGCATCCTTCGACAAGCTCAGGAACCGGGGCGAGCGGCGGAATGTCCTGCCGTGGTCGTGCTTTCCGCAAGGAGTGGGGAGCGGTTGCGGGAATATGCCAAAAAGATGGCGGTTTTTTTGGCAGCGAAGGATGGGAGGCAGGCGACGAGCGGCAATCCTCATGCCGAGCAGAAGTGTGAGGAGCATCCAAGCATCCGGGAAGACCTCATCGCCATCCTGTCGGATGTGCTGGAGATGGAGCCAGAGGTGATCGATCCGGACGAGGATTTTGACGAATGCCTCTCCGACCCGATCAGACGGGCCGACTTCTCGGAGCGAATCAACGAAAAACACGATGTGTGCCTGACCCCGGCCATGCTTGCCGAACACCGCTCCGTGACCCATCTCGCCGGACGCCTGTCCTCAATGGCCGACAACGGACAACGGACGACTCGACTGAGCTCGCCGAAGTCAGCAGACAACGAACCGTCCGTCTATCTGCTGACAGGCGGCGCCGGCGGGCTGGGATTGATCTTTGCCACCTTTCTGGCCCGAAAAAGGAATGTCCGGCTGATGCTGACCGGACGTTCCGCACTCAGTCAACAGACGTCCGCCGAGATTCAGGCATTGACGGATGCGGGGGCTGACATCTGCTATCACCAAGCGGACGTCTCCAGACGAGAAGATGTGGAGAGACTCATCTCCGAAACCCGCTCACGCTTCGGCAGGATCAACGGGGTGATTCACTCGGCCGGCGTCATTCGAGATGCGCTCATCCTCAGAAAGAATCCAGAAGATATCCGACTCGTCCTGGCCCTCAAGATTTTCGGCACCATCCATCTGGATGAGGCCACCGCGTCGGAACCGCTCGACTTCTTTGTCCTCTTCTCCTCGATCACCGCGGTCACGGGGAATCCGGGGCAGTCTGACTACGCGTATGCCAATCGGTTCATGGACCACTTTGCCGATATCCGGGAGAATCTGCGCGGCGAAGGAAGTCGCTCCGGCAAGACCCTCTCCCTGAACTGGCCCCTGTGGCAGGATGGCGGCATGACGGTTCCCCAAGAGACACAACGCCTACTGGCCCAGAGGACGGGAATGATCCCCCTCAGCCGCTCGGAAGGACTGGAAGCCTTTGCCAACGGCTTGGCATCGGATGTCCCCCGTGTTGTGGTGACAACCGGAGATCCTCGGAAGATCCGGCAGACCCTGATCCCGGAACACCCTCCAACGGACAACGGACAACGGACAACGGACCATCGAAAAGTTGCAAAAGGACTTGGTGACACTCGTTTCGGAGATTCTGAAAGCAGACGCAACGGATATCGATCCGCATGAGAACCTAAGCGAATATGGATTTGACTCAATCATGTTCACAAACTTTGCCAATCGCATCAATGAAAGGTATCCGCTCGACATCACGCCGGCACTCTTTTTTGAATATCCGTCCCTTCATCGGTTTTTCCGATTTCTGCATGAGCAGTTGCCAGTTGGCAGTTGCCAGTCGTCAGTTGTCAGTCGTCAGTTGCCAGTTGGCAGTTGGCAACAGACAACGGACAACGGACAACAATCCACAATCCACCGTCGCTTTTGGACTCCACCTCAACCTATGCCAGCTCATGGAATACCGGTTCCGGTGGCCATCGTCGGCATGAGTTGCGTCATGCCGCAATCCGAGGATCCGGAAACCTTTTGGCGGCACTTGACGGCCGGGGATGATCTGATCACAGATATGCCGATGGACCGGTGGGATGGGGCCGAAGCCGAGGAAAATAACATCTGGCCCAAAAAAGGGGGGTTCATGTTTGATGTGGACAAGTTCGACCCCCTGTTTTTCGGGATTTCCCCCCGGGACGCGGAGCTGATGGACCCCCAACAACGGATATTTTTGGAAGTGGTTTGGCATGCCATCGAAGACGCGGGGTACAAGCCCTCGGAACTTTCAGGAACCCAAACCGGCGTCTTTGCGGGCGTGGCTACGAATGATTACGCGGAACTGGCCAGCAGTCGCCTCTCTGAAACTGCCGCCTATGCCGCCATCGGGATGTCGCATTCGGTTCTGCCCAACCGGATATCCTTTCTTCTCGATCTGCGGGGGCCCAGCGAGGCGATTGACACCGCGTGTTCCAGTTCCTTGGTGGCCATTCGCCATGCGGTGACGGCGATCCGAGCAGAAACTTGCGAAATGGCCATTGCCGGAGGCGTCAACCTGATATTGAATCCGGCGTTGACCCTCGCGTTTGACAAAGCAGGCATGTTGAGCCAAGATTGCCGATGCAAAACCTTTGACAAACAAGCCGACGGCTATGTCCGGGGCGAAGGGGCCGGGGCGATCCTGCTGAAGTCGTTGGATCAGGCCCAAGCCGACGGAGACCATGTCTACGCGGTGATCCTCGGCACATCCGAAAACCATGGCGGCCACGCGTCCTCTCTGACGGCCCCCAATCCGACCGCCCAAGCCGATCTGCTGATTCATGCGTATGAAGATGCGGGGATCGGACCGGAGACCGTCAGTTATATCGAAGCCCACGGAACAGGGACAAGCTTGGGGGATCCGGTGGAGGTCAACGCCTTGAAAAAGGCGTTTGCGGCCCTCTACGAAAAGAATGGAATCTCTCTTCCCGACAGACCGCACTGCGGCCTCGGATCGGTGAAGACCAACATCGGCCATCTGGAGGCCGCCGCGGGAATTGCAGGCGTGATAAAGGTCATCCTTTCAATGACATATCAAAAGCTTCCCGCGAACATCCATTTTCAGGAATTGAATCCGTATATTCGGCTGGAAGGCACCCCGTTCTTCATCGTAAGAGAGACTCAAGACTGGACGCCCCTGAAAGACAGTGCCGGCATCCCCATTCCCCGTCGGGCAGGGGTCAGTTCATTCGGATTCGGCGGCAGCAATGTGCATATCGTGCTTGAGGAGGCGAGCGGCGAGGCCTGCCCTCGACATCTTTTATCAGGGGGGCAAGAGGCGGAAGGCCATGTGATTCTGGTGCTTTCGGCGAAAAACGAGGAGCGATTGCGGGCTTATGCCGAGAAGATGGCGGAATTTTTGGGGGCAAGAGGCGAGACCTCGCCCCTCGCCGATATCGCCTATACACTTCAGGTTGGTCGGGAAGCGATGCCGGCGCGTTTGGCCGCGGTGGTGTCGAATGTTGGCGAACTCAGGGGAAAACTGGATCAGTGCGCTCGGGGAGAGGCGGATGTGGAGGATTTACACATCGGAAATGTCAAGAAAGAGAGAAAAGAGACAGCGATTCTGCTTTCAGGACGATCCGGCGAACTCTTTGTCAGAACCGCTGTGGAAGACAGGGAATTCACAAAATTGGCTCAACTCTGGGTGGCTGGTGCGGAGATTGACTGGAGCTTGTTATACCCCGAAGGAGTGCCGAATCGGGTGTCGCTTCCCACCTATCCGTTTGCCAGGGAGCGATACTGGATACCCGAAGCTGGAGGCCACTGGTCAGGAGAGAAACCTCCTGTGACGGCAATTCATCCGTTGATCGACACCCTTGTTCCCGACCTCTCCGTAAACGACGGACTAGTCTTCCGAAAGCTTATCCAAGAGACAGACGGAATTGTGAGAGATCACAAAGTAGGGGGAGAGCCTGCGTTCCCAAGGGCGGGGTATTTGGAAATGGCTTACGGGGCCGCATCTCAGATTGAAAAACTTGCCGATATTGACCTCTATCAGACCGTCTTTCTTCGTCCATTGGTGATTCAGAGAGATACGGAGGTGCGGATTCTCATCAGAAGGGAGGCTGAGGATCTGACATATGAAATACAGAGCGGGCCCGTTTCAGAACCGTTGATTCATTTCAAAGGACTCGCATTGCTTAGGGAATTCGCATCTTCGAAAATAGACAGACCGTCCGTCCCGATTTCGGAAATCAGATGTCGCTGTGTCCGACGGATAAGCAAAAGGCGTCTTTACAGACACTTTGAAGACGCAGGGATCGCCTACGGCCCCGCCTTTCAGATCATACAGGAATTGTTCAGCAACGAAACCGAGGCGATCTCCCGAATAGAGTTGTCAGAAGCACCACTCATGACTCCCTATCCATCGACGAATGGCAGGGAACCCGGATTTTTCCTGCATCCGAGTCTGTTGGACGGTGCGTTCCAAACTGTCATGGGATTGATGGCCGCTGGCGAAACAGAACCTGCTCTGTTTCTGCCATTTGACATAGAAAAGCTGGAAATATTCAGCCCGTTGAAAAAACAATGCCATGTATATGTGAAAAACGCAGGGGATTGGGGTAACGATCACTCTGACACCCGAAGATTCCTGATTCAGGTGACAGATGAAACCGGCACTCCCTTGACAACCATCCATCGTTTTTCATTGAGAAGGTCCGTTCAACGACAATCAATGCCCCATCGGTTCACTTGCCTGGAAAGCATCTGGGAGGGATCGGAATTTGATATGGTAATGAGGAATGCTTTTGACATTCCGACCATGACAGAAGCGGACGAAAAAAAACTCTTGAGGCATATTGAAAAAGAATTGTCAGCAATGCTTGCAACGATAGTAAAGGTGAGAGAAGAGGATATTGAGCCGGAGGAGAATTTGATCGGATACGGCCTCGACTCGATCACCTTCACAGAGTTCAGTCATTCCCTGAACAGAAAGTTCGGCCTGAAGATCGGCCCCTCGCTCTTTTTTGACTATCCCTCGATTCATCTCTTCAGCCGGCATCTGATCAGCGAACACCGGGATGAATTGCTCCGTCGTTATCAGATTGCGGCGGGTCTGACAGATGACGCGGAAGTCCCCGACGCAACCTATCCCCCCTCATCAGGTCAACGCGCATTGTGGCTGATCCACAGACTTGCGCCGGAGAGTGTGGCCTACAATATTGGGGGCTTGACTTTCAGGGAGTTTATGCGTCAGGTCCGAGGCGTTGTGTCGGATGCCATGAAACATCAGGCCTATCCGTTTCCCCTGCTTGTCCAAAAACTGGCACCCGAGCGTGATCCGAGTTGCAACCCGCTGTTTCAGGTCTCTTTCATTTTTCAGAGCCCCAGACAATCAAGCGGCATCAGAGTACTGTCAGCGGGTGACGAGGAACTCTCCGGTGGGGAATGGGCAGGCATGATGATTGAGCCTTTTGACTTGGCCGAAGCGGAAGGGGAAGTTGATATTGAGTTGTACATTGTGGAGACAGAGGAGTTTCTCACCGGCGACTTTGTTTACAACACCGATCTGTTCGACGAGGCAACGATTCAGCGGATGAACCGCCATTTTCACACGCTGCTGGAGGCGATTGTGGCCAATCCGGACATGAGGCTCGCCGATCTGCCCATGATGGATGAATCGGAAGATAAGCAGATGCTGGCGAGACGAAATGCCAAACGTCAGGTGACCATCCGAGGATTCAGGGTCGAACTGGACAGAATTGAGACGGTGTTGTCCGAGCATCCAGAAGTGAAAGAGAATGTTGTGACCCCAAGAACGACCCCAGCGGGCGACGACCACCTCATCGCGTATCTTGTCCTGAATCCAGACGCCGACGTTGAAACACCATCACGAATCACGAATCACGAATCACAAATCACAAATCACGCATCACGTTCCAGATGTTTCTCAAGGATCACCTGCCGAACTACATGATTCCCTCGGCCTTTGTGATTCTGGATGCCCTGCCACTGACCTCGGAGGGCGGGGTTGACCTTGCCACCCTGCCCGAACCGGAGGGAATCGGCGATCATGTCGCGCCCCGGGATGAGACGGAACGCCAGTTGGTTCAGATATTTAAGAAATTGTTGGATATTCCCCGCGTGGGGGTGACGGACAACTTCTTTGATCTCGGCGGGCATTCCCTTCTGACGCTCCGTCTGCTCGCCGAGATTGAGCGGGCATTCGGAAAGAAGCCGCCCCTGTCAGCGATTTTTCACTACCCGACAATCGAAGAACTGGCAGAAAAGATGAAGGATGAAGGCGGCGAGGATGAAGGATAAAAGGAGGAATGTTATGAAATTTCCTTATGGTTCCTGTGATTTTTATGATATTATCACAGACGGTTATTTTTACATGGATCGGACTGACCGGATTCCTCTGCTCGAAGACGCGGGAAAACACCTGGTTTTTCTGCGTCCCAGACGCTTCGGCAAGAGCCTGTTGCTCTCCGTGCTGGAGAATTATTATGATGTGGCAAAGGCCGACGAATTTGGACGGCTGTTCGGGAGGCTGGCCATCGGAAAGAGTCCGACCGAAACGCGCAACCGATATTTTGTTCTCAAGTGGGACTTCTCAGCGGTGAGTCCCCAGGGAGCCCCCAGAGATGTTGAGCGCAATCTGCATCGCTACATCAACGGACGGATCGAAAAATTTTCCGTTTATTATCAGGATCGTCTCCCCCGGGATATCCGCATCGAGCCTGACGATGCCATGGCCTCGTTCCAATCACTCCTGACCGCGCTTCAGCATACACCCTGCAAACTCTGTCTGCTGATTGACGAATATGACAATTTTGCAAATGAGATAATGATGGGTTCCGGGAAAATGAGTGAGGAACGCTATAAATCCCTGGTATATGGGGAGGGATGTGTGAAAGCAGTTTTCAAGGTGGTCAAAGCCGCAAGGGCCGGGGAGGGCCTGGATCGGGTATTCATCACCGGTGTCTCCCCCGTTGTCATGAGCGACATCACCAGCGGGCACAACATTGCGGAGAACATCTCCATGCTCCCCGAATTCAACGATCTGTGCGGATTCAGGGAGTTGGAGGTGGCAGAGACACTGGAACGGATCGTCCGGGAATGTGATTTTCCCGCGGAAAAAGCGGGCGAGGCCGCTGACATGATGCGGAAGTTTTATAACGGCTATCTGTTCTGCCCCCGTTCCGATGATCTCCTGTACAACCCCACGCTGGCCCTCTACTTCATGAAGGCGTTTCAGAAATACTGCGAATATCCGGACGAGATGCTGGATGAGAACCTCGCCATGGACAGGGGAAAAATTTCCTACATATCCTCCCTGCCCGGGGGAGAACGCCTCATCACGGACGCTCTGGACGAACACGAGCCACCGAATATCCAGCGTTTTGCCCGCAGGTTCGGGGTGGAAGACATGCTCAACGCGCCCAGGGACACCACGTTCATGGCGTCGCTGCTCTTCTACTTCGGAGTGCTGACCGTGACAGACAAGCGGACCGGGATGGGAAATCTGATTCTGCGGATACCCAATCTGGTGACACGCGGGCTTTATGTCGAGCGGATTCAGGAGATACTGCTGCCGGATTTTGCTGACAAGGACGAGGTGCGGCGGGCCACCGAGCATTTTTACCAGACCGGCGACATGCAGCCTCTGTGCGACTTTATGGAACAACGCTATTTCAAGGCATTTGACAACCGGGACCTCCGCTGGATCAACGAACTGACGGTGAAAACGGCCTTTCTGACCCTGCTCTTCAATGACAGGTTCTATATCACGGATTCCGAGCCTGAGCTGGGTCGGACTTATGCGGATCTCGTGATGATCGTCCGGCCGGACATGCGGCAGTACAAACTGCTTGACATTCTCATCGAATTCAAGTATGTCCCACTGGGTAAGAACAAGCTGACCGGGAAGCAGGTCAGGGCGATGGATATGACACAACTCGCCGCGCTGAAGCCGGTGGCGAAAAAACTGGCAGATGCCAGGACCAGCTTGGCAGAGTACCGGCGGAAGCTGGAGGATATGTATAGCGGAAAGCTACGCCTGCATAGCTATGTGGTGGTCGCGGTCGGATTTGAGCGGCTTGTCCGGGAGAAGCTGTAGGGCGATTTTGCAAATCGCCTGTATAAAGGAGTGCAAAAGATGCTCTTTTGCATCCGGCGCAAAAGACCGCTTCGCTCATCTTTTGCACTCCTCTGACAAACATTGTGCTGAAAAGCTCCATTATGACAACGGATCAGAGGATGAACCGGATTCTCTGGCATCCGAATGACCTCGGAACAGACAACGGACAACAGATAACAGGCAACGGACAACCCACAATTTGCAGGAGAGACAGATGCCGAAGAAACAATCGTCTCAGCCATACCGGCCAAGCGCGTTGAAAGTGGCAGACCGCATATGCCATCTGATGGACCGCATCTTCGGGCCGATGATGATGCCGGACATGGAAAAACTGATGGAAGAGGCGCGGGAGGAGACCGAACTGGATGACTTTAGTGATGCGACATTCCAAGAACCGTTGCAAATCCTGTGTGACGCGTTGAGGACGCAGCCCTCCCGGCTGACTGCGTTTGGCCGGGTTCACTGGAACAAGTACATCTTGGATCGTCTGATGAACAGGCTCCGCATTCAGAAATATGTGACGGATCATCCCGACATCCTGAGGGGCGAAATTCCGAAGCCCGTATTCATCCTCGGTCTGCCGAGGACTGGCACAACATTGCTTCATCGGTTGCTTGCTCAAGATCCCGCAAACCGCAGCCCCCGGCTCTGGGAGATGTCAGAGCCGATTCCCCCACCAGAACAGGCGACTTACCACACCGACCCCCGGATCCGTCAATGGGAGGACGACTACAAGTGGTCCGACTACATCACGCCTAACCTGAAACGGGTTCATGCGCTGGACGCCCGTTCCCCTGATGAATGCACCCATATGATGGCCAACGCATTCGTGGCATGCGGGGCTACTTGGAGGAAAATCCGCAACTTAAGCACGGCAGACATCACTATTCCTTGGAGATGTTCGGATTGGACGCCGATATGATACAGGAACAGTTCGGGGCTTACTGCGATCATTTCGGGGTGGAACTTCATTGAAGGCGGAACTACAAACTGGGCTCGGGACCATCGAACTTTCCTATGTTCATACACGAAACGAGTCCGAGCATGGGCACAGGAAAAAACAGAAAACTTGAAACTTGAGGATTGAAACTTGAAATCGAACGTCGTCTTCATTTCACTGATATTGATTCTCTCCGGCATCATGGGGGCCACCTCCATCGCCATCGTGAGCAACTCATTGGGACATGTCTATTTGGGAATATTCGACCTGGCACACCTTGTCTATTTCCTTCTCGTTGTGGCTGTGTCGGTTCTCATCAGACGCGTGGCGCTTCTGTGGCAGCTCGATTATACGGAGAGGAAAGTGGAGAGGGTCCGAGTGGAGGTCGCGAATCAGTTTCGGCAGGCCGAACTGAGGCAGGTGGAGAAGGTGGACCGATCCGAGGTGTATGCCACCATCACCACCGGTGCCATACGAATGTCAAGTGCCGGTTTGGCGAGGGCCCGGATGATTCAGGGCGCGATCACGATCGTCTTCGGCGCGCTCTATATCTTCTGGCTCTCTCAGGAAGTGGTTCCGGCCCTCCTCATGGCCGCGGCGGTGATCATCGGCATTGTCCGATACATGCAACGGGTGTTGGTCAAAGATTTGCGTCAGCTGAATTATGAGGAGATCACCCTGTATGATTACTTTGACCATATGCTGGAAGGCTTCACAGAGATCAAGATGAACAGGGAAAAAGGGGAGGATCTGTTCCATAATTACCTGAAGCCGGCCTGAAAGACGATTGAGAAAATCAGAATTGACATTGAAAACCGATTTGTGAGTTGTGAAATACTGGGCGAATTGATCTTTTTCCTTTTCCTGGGATATGTCGCTTTTTTTGACACCGGAATTTCCACGCTGACTCGTGTGAAGATCATCGCCATCGCTGTGTTTTTGCAGGGATTTCTGGACATGGTGCTCAACAGCATTCCGTCTCTGGAATGGAGCAAGATGGCGATGGAACGCTTCCACAATCTGGAGAGACAACTGAGATTTTCCGATGACATTGAGGAATTTGTCTGCAAGTATGACGCGATGCCCCGAAAATTCTCCACCATTCAGATGGAGAACATCCGATTCAACTACACCGATGAGGATGGCAACGTCACGTTCCCTGTGGGTCCTCTTGACCTGTCCATCCACTCAGGAGAGATTCTGTTCATCACTGGCGGAAACGGCAGCGGCAAGTCGACGCTCATGAAATTGCTGACGGGCCTGTATCCGGCCCATTCGGGAATGTTCAGGATCGATGGCCGGCCCGTCAGGATGACCGACCATCGTTATCTCTTTGGCATGGCTGAAGGAGCAGATGTTGGCAGAAGATTTTTCAGAGATTGACACCCGCTTTCTGAACAACGACGCGGTGATCTCAATGGTGCATTTCGGCAAGGGGGTGCTCGATGTGCCGGGTCTGGCGGACATAGAGGTGAACACAATGGAGAATCAGATGTTGTACTATTATTACCTGCCAGACCTGAGACTCGTCAAGTTCCACAGGCGTCATCAGATGGCGAGTCTCAAAGCTGAAGCGCTCGTCCGACGCAATGAGGATGCGTTATATTAGAACTGAGATGGAAACGGGGTGCTCGGTGCTCGGCTCTCGGCACCCAGCACCCAGAGCCGAGCACCCAGCACCCAGAGCCCAGAGCCGAGCATCCAGAGCCGAGCATCCAGCACCCAGAGCCGAGTCATGCTGAATTCAATACTTTGCGCCATTGATTTTTCAGAATTTTCCAAACAGGTATTATCCTATGGAGCTGGGTTTGCGCGGCGGTTTGACGCGGACCTTCTGATTTGCCACACTGTCTGTTTCCCGCGGGATCAACTCTATGGAACCGTGGAGAACAAACGGAGCCAAGCACATGAAAGACTGGCCCGGCAGGCATATCAGAAAATCGGGAAGCTTATGGAGACCGCGCCGATCAGGTGGGATCCGCTGATCACATTTGAGGACCCAGTTGATGCTGATTATAACGCTTTTTGGGGAGGCCCGTGCCCGTGCCCCTGCCCGAGGACGCGCCGTCGGCACGTCCCGCGGGCAGGGTACGCCCGTGCCCCTACTTCTTTATTGCCAAGCCAATGTTTCTGTATCCCGCCGCGATGCCAAACCCCAGGAAGATCAGTGTGAGCCACGGGGTTGTGTGAAAGACGTATCTGTCCAGATATACCCCTATGCCGAGACCAATAAAGATGGAAAGCGCAAGCTGGAGGCCAATGCTACTGTAATATGCAAACTCCTTTATATGACGCAATTTTTCCTTATCCATACAAAAAATAGCCTCTCAAATCGAAAATCAATATTTATCCTTTACCCATATACAGGGCTCCCTTAAATCCGTTATCATCAGAAAAACCCAAACCCCACCATCGTGACATCATCCTGTATTCTCATGTCGCCTTTATACGCTTCAAACGCCTCAAGAATCTTCGCCTCCTGTTGCTCAAAAGGGAGGCTGGCGATCTTTTTCAAAAGGTCTGCAAACCGCTTTCTGCCGAAGCTTCTCTGCCCGAACCGGCTGGTTTCATGCTTGCCCATCTGATCCCAGAAACCGTCCGTTGACAGATAGAAGGATATCCCCTTTTCGATAGTCACCGTGTGATCCGTGAAATTGAAATCCAAGTCGGATTTTTTGTAACCGAGGTTCATCTTATCGCCCTTGATCATCTCCAGTTTCCCATCCTTAACGTAAAAGAGCGGAAGATTGGCACCGGCGAAGATCAGGCGACGGGCCAGTGGCCAGCGGATTCACCCCTTACCTCTTGCCCCTCCCGGTAGGGGTTCGGAAATCCTATGGTTCGGATTTGTCAATCCGAACCGAGCTTCGGCGGGCGAACCGAGCGTCAGCGGGGATCCCGGTGAGAATATTCGCAACATTGTCCTCTCTGCAATATCCGATCAATCCCCTGCAAAACATCGTCAGGTTTCGGTTCCACCTGATGTTCCTCAAGAAGTTTGCGGGCTTTTTGGTTGCAACGGGTGTACAGATCCGTGCTTCCGGATTTTTCCCACAACTCATGACGCGCTCTGTTCATCAGTTCCGGCAGGAAATGGGCGGATTTGAAATTTTCAAACGTATGATCCTCGCTCAGAAACATGGATCCTTGGGGACCTTTGGCCACTCTGTCTATCACATTTAGCGCGAGGGTGTTCTCATTCACCGCCACCCCTTCCGTAAAGTACTTGCTCATCGCCACGAGTTCATCCGCCATGGTCAGCATCTCAAGCGAAGAGGTGTGACCCGACTCGATATAGCCCACGTCATGGATGACATTGCACCGTGAAAGCATTGCCGTGATGATGGAAAGCATCCCCTCGGCACCGGCTTGGGCGTCCAAAATTTTGGAATCCGTGGCCCCCGCAAAGGCCCATATCGGCAGATCATAGATCTCATCCCGCATGTCCGCAAAGGCCGCCTGGGTCAGACTCCATTCTGTGCAACCATATGAGATCACGCTACATTTCATGTCCAGCACACTGACATTCGGCGCGAACAGAAACGGCGCCCCTTTGCCGGCCAGTTGATGGATGACCAAGCCCGCAAGGTTTTCGGCGATCCCCAAGGCCATCGCACCGGCCAAGGTCACAGGTCCGCCGCCGCCCGCGTTGCATCCTGACGGGAGGCATATCGGGATTCTCTTTTCAGCACAAAAGACCAGCTTCTCCATCACATTTTTGGGGAAAATCAACGGGCTGATCACTTCCGAATAATTCAGGATAAACGGCTTTTTCCACAGTTCGTCCGCTCCGCCGGCCACAAGACACGCTATCTCATATATCTTTTTGATGTCTTTTCCGCTGTCTGCTATGAAAGAAATCGGCTTGTTGCTCTTTCTCACCATCTCGGCAAACGCATGGACATAGATATCCTCAATCGGAACGTCGGCCGGATTGCCCATTGACATGGAAAAATCCATGTTGGGCAAGGCATCTGTCAGCTTGGCAAAGTTTCCGGTATCTGCCAAGACCGTTCTCCGTCTCTCCCCGGTCTCCACATCAATGGTGAATATGGTGTCCGACCCTGTTCCATAGAAAAAGTTGCCGTCAACCAACGGCATGGACTTGTTCCCCTTCTGATCATACAGCGCAATCTCTCTCGGGGCGGATTTGACCGCCGCTTCGGCAAGATAGGCGGGCATCGTCACCCGGCCATCATTTTCAACCTTGCATCCGGCGTCCGCAAGCATCTCAAGGACGTCGGGATGCTCCATTTTGAAACCCGTCTTTTCAAGAATTTCCAACGCGGCCGTGTGGATGGCCCAAGCCTGTTTTTTGTTCAAAACCCTCAGTCGTGGTTTGAATGTCTCTATTTCCAAGGTTTTCATATGTATCTCCCATGTAAATCAAATTTGGTACATGCATTGTTTGTTTCCGGTTTGCTTGTTGCTGTAGGGTTCCGGTATGTTTGTTGCCGACGCGCCGTCATCCATCATTTTTTTTGGCTTGGCGCGACAATTTATGTCCAGTTTTTGGCAAACAATTTTTGTCCTCCCTGCAATGTTTCAACCGCAGATGAACGCAGATGAACGCGGATGGCTTTTGATGCCAGTCCCCTGGTGTCAAGGTGGCCTGAGTGTGCAAACCCGGTTTCCCCTCCCTGTCTGTGAGGGCCCGGACAAAAGGAGTGCAAGGATGGCGATGGTTGAGACTTTGTCATCCCAAGAGGCCATCTTTGCGCCTCCATCGCCTGCATTGGGCTCGGTCATCACAATTTGCGCGGGGTTTGAACCGCGGATTGTCGCTGATCATCCGGATTTCGCTGATTTTTCTCAGGGAAAGCGTAAAATGTCAAACAAAGAGACCAAGCCCGTAGGGCCGACATATTTGTAGCAGTAGTAGAGGCCATGGTTCCCGCCAGCCAGAGGCCCGTAGGGCCGACATATTTGTAGTAGTAGTAGTGGTAGAGGCCGCGGTTGCCGCCGGTCTGAGGCCCGTCGAGTTTTTTTTCGGTCCAGATGAGTGCAACGAATGACAGCTCAGGCTTGGGAGGCATCCTCAACAGTCAGCCTTTCAAGAAAGTAAACCAGCGCGAAGCCGATGATTGCCAGTCCCAGCGCGCAGACCAGATAAGGGTCTCTCCCTGTTGCCTCAAGGTAGGCTGTCGGCAGAACATTCTCCTCGATCAGCGGCTTTGTCTGACCTCCGGACGCGACATAGGTTTCGATGACCTTTTTCCAGGGCCAGACTTTGTTGAGCGAGCCGATCATGATGCCGGTCAGCGCGGCGATGGTGATGTTGTGAAAACGGCTGAGGGCCCAGTTGAGCAAGTGGGAAAATACGAGAAGCCCGGTGGCCGCGCCGCCCGAAAAGATGAGGATGACCCCCATGTTGAAATCCCTGACTGCGGCCAGGACATATTCATACTTCCCCAACAGCACCAGTATGAAGCTCCCTGATATTCCCGGCAAAATCATGGCGCAGATCGCTATCATGCCGGAGAGAAACAGAAACCAGCTCGCGGGGGTGGTCTCAGCAGGGGTGATCACCGTGATCATGAGACCGAATCCCGCGCCCAACAGTCCGCTGATGATGACAGGGGCGTCCCATTGGCGGATCTTTCTGCCGACGACCACCGCGGAGGCGATGATCAGGCCGAAAAAGAAGGCCCAGAGCATTTCAGGATAGGTCTTCAGCCAATACAAAATCAGTCTCGAAAGGGAGAGGATGGCGGTTCCGATTCCGGAGAGCAGGACAACCAAGAAAACGCCGTTGACGTGCTGCCAAACGCCTTTCATGTCATAGTTGAACAACAGCCTCAGGGCATTGCCGTCGAATGAGCGGATGGCGGATACCAGTTCTTCGTATATGCCTGAAATAAAGGCGATGGTTCCTCCCGAAACCCCGGGGACCGCATCCGCGCATCCCATTGCGATGCCTTTCACATAAAGGATAATATAATCTTTTGCGGTTCTCATTCTTCCTTCCATCCCTGTTCACCGATAAGTTTGACAAACCTGCACCCGCCGAGACTGGTCTGGCGGGTCCTTTTTTCATCTTTGCACAACTTGGTCAGGTCCTGTGAAAACTGGTTCCCCACTGGGATGACCATCCGTCCCCCCACCGCGAGCTGACTGACCAAGGCTGACGGGATTTCCGGCGCGCCGGCCGTCACGATGATCGCGTCAAACGGGCTTTCATCTCTCCATCCGCATGTGCCGTCAGCATATTTGGTGACAATGTTATGGTAACGAAGCGTGTCAAACAGCTTGCGTGCCTTGACAAAGAGGGAGTGTATCCGCTCCACGGTATAAACCCGGAAGACGATCTCCGCGAGGATCGCCGCCTGATACCCCGATCCTGTGCCGATTTCAAGGACCCGGTCATCTACTGTCAGTTGCAGGGTTTGGGTCATTTCGGCAACAATGTAGGGTTGGGAGATGGTCTGTTGTTCTCCGATGGGAAGGGGATAGTCGCCATGGGCCTGATCCATCAGGGCCTCGTTGACAAACAGGTGCCTCGGGACTTTGCGTACGGCTGCGAGAACTTTTGGGTCAGTTATCCCACGCGATTCAATCTGCTTCCGGACCATTTCATCACGCTGACGCGCATATTTTTCAATCTTTTTTTTTTCCATAATCAACTGATCTGATTTGTGGTTAAATATGTCCATAAAAACCGGAGTGAAAGGCCTATGTACAGGACAAAAAATTGTGGATGGCCGAGAAACCTGACTTTTTACCCTGCCAGAAAAACCCGGGTTTCTTTTTTTTGTCCTGTACACAGCTACCAAATCAGGAAGGCAACGTCAAGGGTTTATTTGCCGGATGCCCGTGTCCGAAAGAGAATGTCCGTCACGTTGCGGACATATCGCTCATCCGAAATTCCATCGGTCGCTTCTTGGGGAAATGCCACAATCTTTCTGAAATGGGACGCAATCTCCCTGAACAGATCCACCCGCGCCTGCGGATCCAGCTCATCCCGGCGCAACAGGGCCTGCAAAGCGATGCCCGCCTCATGAGGGGAGACGCGTTGTCGCAGACGCGCGTTCAGATGCGGATAATCCCGGAACGAATTGTATTTGTCGGTCAGGACCTGATCCATATCCGGTTCGGGAATTCGGGGAGTCCATATCACAATGGTGTTGGCGGCCAGATCGCCGAGGCGCTGGGCCTGCTGGCTGAAAAGACACGCGAGACCGCCGACCATGTAAAAGCCCGGAAGACTGTCAACAGACCGAAGCAGGTTGCGAATCACAATCTGACTGAATTTCAGGCGCAACCCCCGGGCGTCCATGACCCGCAGACGAAACACGCGCTTGCCGATGGTCTGCCCCCGCCAGCACCATTCCATGAGAATGCTGTAGCCGACAGAGAGAAGAAAAGCGGCCAAGATGCTGACTGCCGAAGCCACATCCTGGCTGATCACTCCCAGCAATCCGAGCAGAATTCTGATGATGAGGGTGAGGGCCATGATGCTTGCAAAGTCAATGAGCCATGCCAGAAAGCGGGTGACCGGCCCCGCAAGCCGCAGAGAAAAGACGATCCCCTCAGGTGTTCGGATTGTCAGCGTGTTGGTTCTGTTCATCAGGTCCCCACGTTTCACGTTTCTGATTCTAACGGATTTTGTGGTTGCCTGTGATCTCAGACGGTCACGATCCTGAAGGCCGGTCTGGAACAGGAGGGACAGACCGCGGATGGACGCGGATGGGCCCCGGCACACAGGCCGTCCGCGTTCATCCGCGTTCATCTGCGGATCACCATTCCCAGTCCGTGTCGGAAACCACAAAAACCGTTAGAACCAGTCACGTTTCAAGCGACTCCGGATCGATTCCCAATGCGCGAAGTTTCATCGCGAGACGGTCGGCCCGTATCTTCTCCTGTTCCGCTTTCTCCTGCTCTGAAAGAAGCCGTTTTTCAGCCGTCTCGGCCCGCTGTTTTTCCTCCTCGGCCCGCCGTTTTTCCTCCTCGGCCCGCTGTTTTTCCTCCTCGGCCCGCTGTTTTTCCTCCTCGGCTCGGCGTTTTTCCTCCTCGGCCCGCTCTCTTTCCTTTTCCACCTGTTGCTTCACATCTTTGTAGGATGGAAAAACATAGTCGTGATACACCTCATCCTCCGCCAGTTCTTCGAGAGACCGTTGCCGGTACAGATCGGAAATCCGGAACTGAAAGCCCGGCAGCACCTGTGACCGGATCACATCCTTCCTTACCGGTCTGATCTTCTGATACTGGCCGCTCCGGTTCAGATGGTAAAACACGGTCTCGATTCCCCGGGCGTCAAGGATATAATATTCCCTCACCCCCATGGCCTCGTATTCATCTTTCTTCTCCTTCGTATCCCGCCTGATTTCCTTTTTCGATGAATAGGAGAGGGATTCCACACAAAGATCAAAGGTTCCGTAATAGCGACAGTCGTCCGGAGCAATGAGTACCGGATTGTTGTCGAGAATCACGCAGAGGTCCGGCATGCGGACGGTGGTTTTCCAAGTCAGCGACAATTGAAAGCCGATGTCCAAGTTCACTATCGTGCCTATCGGATATGTCGTGAGATAACAGTCAAGAATCCGGTTGAAGCACTGGTACATCCTGCTCCCTTTCACATCTGCCATCGGCTTTGCCTCCAAATAGCCATCATTCCACTCGTAAGTGTATTCACCGGGATGATTGTAGTATTTCTCCCAGTACTCCTCCTCCGAGACTCGAAGCCCATCCAGTGGAAATTCGTCTTCCTCTGGAAAGGGGGGCTTCATCTCCCATGGCACTTGGGGCACTGGCTGTAAATCGCCCATATTCACCTCCTTATAATAAGGATGAAGGATGAAGGTCTGCAAATCGCTCATATTCACCCAAGTTTCAAATTTCAAGTTTCCCTCCCGACTTCCAGAGAAACAGCGTCAGCAACAGAAGCTCGGCCATGCCGAATCCGATCTTCACCTCATAGGGAATGACGGGTTCATGGTATTGGGAAAAAAAGGCTTCGACAAATCCTGCCCAGACCAGCATGACGGCCACGCCGAAGATCAGCGTCATCAGGTCGCCGGATATCTCTCGGAGCCGGGTCTTCAATGGCAAGGAGGCCGTTCCCCATCCGATGAGCGCGCCGGCCAAAATCAGCCCAGACTGGGCAGCCAAAAGAATGGCCGGAATTTCCACCGCGCCGTGAGGCAGGAGCCAGCCCGCGAGGAATTTGCTCTCCCCTGCCAGAACATAATCGAGGGCCACCGCGCCCAGAATCGCGCCGTTGTAGAACACCAGGATCACCGTGCCGATGCCCCACGTCATGCCTAGGGCCAAGGCAAAGACAGACACTTTGGTGTTATGCGTCATCAGAGTCGAGGAGAACGTCGCCTTTGCCCTCTGGAGCCGGGCATCGGAACTCTTCTCCTCCCGCTTCACCCGCTCTGAAGGATCTGTCTGAAGATGGGAAAAAGGCATGAGAATCTGCTTCGCCCCGGGATCAAAGCTGATGGCAACGCCTCCGAACGCGCCTCCCGCGAGCATGATCCCAAGGGCCAGCCAGAATGCCTGAACATGCCTGCGAAAGGTCTGGGGAAAGGTGAGAAAGAACCACTTCAACGGTCGAAAGCGATGGGGGGTCCTGCGGCTTTCATGGATTTCCCCGTAAGCCCTGCTCACCAGAGATTCCAGATATTCCCGGATCTTCTGCTCAGAGGAGAACGTCATCAGCTTTGCCAAGTCCGCCGAGGCCCGCTGATAGAGGTAATGGAATCGCCTCACCTGCCCAATGTCCAACCTGTGCCCCGGATCCTTTTCCAACATCTCAAGAATCCCCTCCAGCTCGACCCAGTACCCTCTCTCCTCCCCAATGAACTTTTCCAGATCAATAATCATCCCTCATCCCTTAGCACTCTTGAACTTGAACTTGAGCTTGAACTTAAACTTGAACTTGAACGTGAACTTAAAACTTGAATTCAAACATGAGCGTGAACATTCATTTGTGGCCAAGTTCAAGTATAGGTTCAAGTTCACGGCCTCCCCTAAACTTAAACATGAACGTGAGCGTGAACATTCATTTGTGGCCAAGTTCAAGTATAGGTTCAAGTTCAAGTTCACGTTCACGTTCACAGGCCTCCCCTAATCAGTCATATTTCAAACCAAAACAGGCTTCCCTTGCCGACCGTGCTATGGACATACAGAGCGCTTCTCATGATTTGAAGGAACCGCTGAGAGATCGTCAATCCGAGGCCCGGCCCCTCGGTTTCGGACTTTCGCACATTCCCGATCTGATAGAACGCGGAGAATATCCGGTCCAGTTGATCCGAGGGAATGCCAACCCCTGTGTCTTCCACCTCGAAACGGATCACTCCACGGGCGGCTTCGGTTCTTCTCACTCGCAACGTCACCCTGCCCCCTTTTTTGGTGAACTTGATCCCGTTGCCGAGAAGATTGATCAGTATCTGACGAAGGCGTCTGATATCGCTGGTCATCTCCTCCGGCATATCGGAAGCGATCTCATCATCCAGCCTGACCCCCTTTTTTTCGGCGTGAATCCGGACGCCTTTCAGTATCCCATTCAGAAAGGGGCGGATGGGAAATCTGTCCGTCGTCATCCCGATCTTCCCGGCTTTCAGGTCTGCAAGATTGATCAGATCGTCCACGATTGTTGCCAAATGGTTGCCACTTCTTTGTATGGACTCTGCCCAACCTCGCCATTCATTCGGGACCTGTTCACGCCTGAGTAGCGTGGAGAACCCCACAACATGGTTGAGAGGGGTTCGAAGCTCATGAGAGATGTTCGCGATGAATTCGCTTTTGACCCGGAGCGCGGCCTCAGCCTCAGCCTTTGCCTTTGCCAGCGATTCAGCAGTTCGCCGATGTTCTTCAACCTCTCTCTGAAGTTCCCCGGTCCGTTCGATGACCTTCTTCTCAAGATCCTCATTCAGCCTGCAAACCAGTTCCTCCGCCTGCTTACGCCTGATGATCTCATCCTTCATCTGGAGGTTTTGCCGTTCCAGATTTTTTTGCATCTGGCGCAGACGCAGATGGATGTCCACCCGGGCCAGAACCTCCTCAACTTGAAAGGGTTTGGTGATGAAATCCACCCCGCCGGCGGCGAATCCCCTGACCCTGTCAGAAATATCGCTCAACGCGCTGATGAAGATCACCGGGATATCCTTTGTGTTCTCATCCGACTTGAGTTTCCGGCAGACCTCATACCCATTCAAGTCCGGCATTTGGATATCCAAAAGAATCACATCCGGCAGCTCGGCGCCGGCCGTCATCAGGGCCGTCTTCCCATTCACCGCGGCCCTCACCTCATACCCACTTTCCATCAGAATATCAGACAGAACTTGGAGATTCATCAGTTCGTCATCCACAACCAGGATATTCTTCTCGGAAGCGTTATCACTGCGTTGATCTTGCGTCATTTTCACCTCTGGTTCACCTTCACCTTCATGTTCATGTTCACGCTCAAGTTCACGTTCAAGGATCGGGGTTGGCATCCTTCATTTTGCCTGAAAGTGGTTTACACTCCCAGATGGCCGAAAAGTTTGTAGTTCCGCCTTCAGGCGGTGTGACACCGCCTAAAGGCGGAACTACAAGCCTGAAAACGGTAAACTGATAAATGGGGAACACCTCCTTATGGTGAATCTCACATGGAATATCTGGTGGCCATCATGGATCAGACAACCTTCCCATTGTGAACCGCAGATGAACGCAGATGAACGCGGATGGCCTGCATGCCGGACTCATCCGCGTTCATCCGCGGTTTGTTTTCCCAATGAAAATCTTGGGAAACTTTTGGCCGGGGACTTAACGGATTTTGGGGTTCTGTGTCTTCTCAGCGATCTGGAAAAACGCGGAGGAGCGCGGAGATTCGGACGGGACTCCGCGTCCTCTGCGTTAAAAAAACTGCCTAAGACCACAAAATCCATCAAGATCAGAAATATTATGAAACAATATGTCAGATATGTCAATATCATATTTCAAAAAACTGGTTTCTTTCAAAGGATCAACTCAGCCATGAGGAGGACCGCCATGCAACTTAAGACCGAAATCGGGTGTTTCTCGGCCTGGAAGGTGTTTGAAAACACCTGTTGCCCATGCCCCAGTTTCGGGCACGGGCTTTCAAACACCTTCTACCCGCATGGGATACAGGCGTGAACTGATAGGATGCCGCGACAAAAATAAAAGTCATTCATACGCCATGCTTGACTTAAAGAGAGTGAATGTATATATTCTTTGAATTGGACGATTTTGTTCTGGGATTCTGATGCCTAGTACACCACTTTTTAAATTCGTACCCCCCTTGATCGCCTCAGATTGCCGCTGGATTTGGCAATCCGGCGGGAGCAGAGGGGGTGACGAACTTATGAATTGCTGTACTAAAGCCTGTACCAAATGACTTTGCGGTATTTTTTTATCAGATAGGCTTGATCATAAAAGGTTATGAAACCAACTTGCTATCGCAAAGTCATACAGTACAAGCTTTAGGTTCTGGGTTTTTCTGGAGCTGGGGCTCTGGCTTGGGTTCTGGAGCATGAGGGGCGAGGGTTTCACCGAATACTTACTGTTAAGGAACTGTTTCATGGGATTGCAAACATTGAAGTCCGACGCGCTGCTCCTTTTCACGGCCACCATATGGGGAACCGCGTTTGTGGCCCAGCGGGTGGGCATGGAATTTGTGGGCCCATTCACTTTCAACGGGGTACGCTTTGCCTTGGGTAGCCTCTCTCTGGTACCGCTTCTCCTGCTCAGGGGAAAACGCGGGACAGATCCGGAAGGCACCCTGCCACGTGCGGAGATCAGAACCCTTCTCTGGGGGGGGCTTCTCGCCGGTTCGGCCATTTTCCTGGGCGCGTCTTTCCAACAGGTGGGCCTAGTTTACACCACCGCGGGAAAGGCCGGCTTCATCACGGGGCTGTATGTGGTCATCGTCCCCTTGATGGGTCTTTTCTGGAGACTGCGCCCGAGCATCGGCACATGGATGGGCGCGGCTCTCGCAGCCGCGGGCCTCTATCTCCTGAGCATCACCGAAGAATTCACGATCTCCTTCGGGGACATGCTGGAGCTTGTGGGCGCGTTTTTCTGGGCCGGCCACATCCTCATCCTCGGATGGCTCTCGCCGAAAACAGATTCTGTCAAACTGGCCGCGGTTCAGTTTGCGATCTGTTCGGCATTGAGCCTTGCCGTGGCGGCATTTGCGGAGACCATCACCCTTCACGGACTTTCCCAGGCCGCGGTTCCGATTCTCTACGGCGGGGTATGCTCGGTGGGGGTCGCGTACACCATTCAGGTGGTGGCCCAGAAGGACGCGCCCCCCTCGCACGCGGCCATCATACTGAGCTTGGAGGCGGTCTTTGCCGCGTTGGGCGGATGGATCATTCTGAAGGAGACCCTCTCCCTGAGGGAGATTGTCGGATGCGCGCTCATGCTCGGGGGGATGCTTTTGTCCCAGATTCAGGCGTACTTGTCTGAAAGGAAACAGAGTCAATTTCAGAGACTGAGAAAGGATTCGCCATGAAAAAAACATTTATGCCGCCCTTCAAGGAGATGGATGAGCTGAGGGCGCATCAGTTGAAGGGCCTCCAATGGACGGTGGCCCATGTGTATGAGGGGTCTCCCTTTTACAAAAAGCGATTCGACGACGCGGGCGTGGAACCCGATGATATCCAAACCCTGGATGACATCAGGCGTCTCCCCTTTGTCACCGCGGATGATCTGCGCGACGGATACCCGTTTCCGCTCCTCTCCGTTCCGATATCCCAAGTGGTTCGGATCCACGCGTCATCCGGGTCCACCGGAAAGAGAAAGATCCTTGCCTACACCGAGAAGGATATTGACGACTGGACCCATTTCTTTGCCCGATGTTATGAGATGGCCGGCCTGACCGAGACGGACAGGGTGCAGATCGCGGTCGGATACGGGATATGGACCGCCGGTGCGGGGTTCCAACTGGGATGTGAAAGATTCGGGGCCATGGCCATCCCCATGGGGCCCGGAAACATTGACATGCAGTGCGAGGCCCTTGTGGATATCCAATCCACCGTGATGTGCAGCACGGTCTCCATGGCCCTGCTGATGGCCGAGGAGATCCATAAACGGCATCAGCGGGAGAAGATCGCCCTGAAAAAACTGATCTTCGGATCGGAGAGAAGCGGGAAGAGAGTCAGGGAGAAGATCAGAGATTTGACAGGCGTGACGGAGATGTTCGACATCCCGGGGATGACCGAATTGTACGGGCCGGGTACGGGGCTTGACTGCTCGAAACATGAGGGCATTCACTACTGGGCCGACTATTATATCTTGGAAATACTTGATCCTGACACCATGGAGCCGGTGGCGGAGGGGGAGATTGGAGAGATGGTCGTCACGACGCTTTGCAAGGAGGCTGCGCCCCTGATCCGCTATCGTACCCGGGACCTGACCCGATGGATTGGCCATCCCTGTTCCTGCGGCAGCATCCTGCCGATGCATGACAGGCTCATGGGACGCACGGACGACATGATCATCTTCCGGGCTGTAAACATCTATCCCCGGCAGATTGAGGATGTGATCGCCGCGTTTCCGGAAGTGGGGAGCGAATATCAGATCCTCTTGGACAGGCGGGATGACGGAAAAGACCATATGACGCTCAAGGCGGAGCTTCGCGAAGGGGTTGCCCCCTCTCAAGCCCATGAACTGAGCCACAAGATCGCCTCAAGCATCAAAAAGCAAATATTCGTCAGCGCAGATGTGGAGCTGACAACTTACGGTGGACTGCCGAGAAGCGACAGAAAGAGCAAACGGGTGTTTGACAACCGGGATATCTGAGGAACTGTCATGAAGAAATTCGATTACTACCAACCAGAGACATTGAGAGACGCGTTTGCGCTGATGGAGAAGTTCAATGGCCGGGCCAGATATGTTGCAGGAGGCACGGATCTGATTGTGCGGATCAAAAAGAAGGATGTTCAGCCAGATGCCCTGATCTCTCTGAGAAACATAGAGGAACTGAAGGGCATTCGCCACACCCGCGGCGGGGTGTCTCTCGGAAGCATGACCCGGATCCGGGATATGGAGAGAGACACTACCATAGCCCGTGACTACCCCGCGCTGAAACAGGCCGCGGCTGTGCTGGCGAACCCCCAGATTCGGAACGTGGCCACTGTGGGTGGGAATTTCTGCAACGCGGCACCCTGTGCGGACTGCGCGCCCCCCCTTCTAATAATGGAGACGACGCTCGCCTTGGAAGGACCCGGGGGCAAGCGGGATATCCCGGCTGAAGAATTTTTCAAAGGCCCAGGAGAGACCTGCCTCCAACCCTTTGAAATTTTAAAGGCGATCAACGTCCCGAATCCCAAATCCAAAACCCCGAATCCCAAGTCCATCACCATGACATTTCTGAAAACAGGCCGCGTGGCCCAGGATCTCGCCATTGCCAGCGCGGCGGCATTGGTGGTGACCGAGGGGAAGATATGCCGGAAGTGCAGGTTGGCGGCGGGGTCGGTGGCACCTGTCCCGATGAGGCTGAAACGTGCGGAAAAACTCGTCGAAGGTCAGGAGATAACCCCTGAGCTTCTGGAACATGTGGCCAAGGCAGTGGAAGATGAAATCAGCCCGATTACGGACATCCGTTCCACAGAGGCATATCGGAGAATCGTGACCGGGGTGATGATCCGACGGGCAATCGAGGCGTGAAACGTGAGACGTGAGGCGTGAAACGTGGGGCGTGAACTTGAACTTGAACTTAAACTTGGACATGTTCACGGGCACATTCACGGTCACGGACACGTTCACGTTCAAGTAATGTCACAATGGCGAAACGCGAGGATAGAGGATGAAGGAGATAATCCATTTTACCTTAAATGGCCAACAGGTCTCTGCTGAAATTGAATCTCACAAGATGCTGATCCAGATGCTCAGAGACATCTTCCAATTGACCGGAACAAAGTACGGGTGCGGCATGGGAGAATGCGGCGCGTGTACGGTGCTGATTGACGGGCTGAGTGTCAATTCGTGCATGTACCCGGCCTTTGAAGTTCGGGGGAAATCGGTCACCACCATCGAGGGGTTGCTGGGAGAAGGGAACCAGTTCCATCCGATCCAAGAGTCATTTGTCAGACACGGCGGCGTCCAGTGCGGATTCTGCACTCCCGGGATGATCATGTCCGCGAAGGCCATGCTGGATGAGAACCCTTCCCCCACCGATGCGGAGATAAGGAGGGGAATTTCCGGGAACCTGTGCCGCTGCACCGGTTATGTTCAGATCATTGATTCCATCCGGGAAAGTGTTGCAGACTACAAGGATCGAGTTTAGTAAGGATAGGCCCGAAACTTCAGCGAAGGCTGAAGCGAATCCTTACCACTACTTTAAGGATTGGGTTTAGTTTCGCCTGGAACCCAACTCCACTCCCCGCATTAAAAAATCAGCGAAATCCGAGTAATCAGTGGCAATCCGCGGTTCAACCTGGCATCAAGGGAGCCTCGCGCCTCACGGTGTCGTCCCTTTTCGATGACGAAAGGCCGAAGGAATAGATAACTGGAATCCCATTCGGTTTGGAAGGATTGCTAAATTTCAGTTGTCCCTAGAAGGTGTTTTCAAACACCTTCATGAGCGGGCCATCCCCCTGAGATGATTGGACAGACCGGAGATGGCCATCTCCCGGAAACCCGCGCCATTGCGGGGTTCACAGGGGAGTTTTCAAACACCTTCTACGGGACAGGGTAAAATTATGAATGCTCGACCCCGGCAATGAATTGCCGGGCTATTTTCACAAGTCCCTACGGGACAATCAGTTGAGTTCCCATAATCAGTTGAGTTCCCATAAACGCTCGACGCGAAGATGACCTTCAGCCGCGTAAAATATTTCGCGTTTATGGGCGGTTTCCGCCCGAAAATGTAAAATATTCCCGCGGCTTTCCCACGAGCGGGGATTTGCAGTCCAAGGTCGGTTCCCGTAGGCGGAGGCACGTAAAATATTCCCGCAGTTTTTCCCAAAAACGCGTAAAATATTTCTGAGACAATACTCGGCATTGATGCCGAGGCGGGAAGGGCTTGACAAACTCAAGTCAAAAATGGTAATCATTGGAACTGGAGGCAGTGGGTGCTCTCTGAGCTTGTCGAAGGGAGAAGGTTCGCGGTGTGGGGTGATCGCTTGCCGGGAGTGCAATCTTGATGAGGCAGGAGAAAGAACAATGACACAGGCAGAAGTTTCAGAGGCTGTTGAGGAGGTATGGGAGCTTTTCCGTGAAACAGCCCGCGAGAACAGAAAGACGGCTCAGGAACTGCGGGAACTTTTTCAGGAAACGGATCTCCGCTTTCAGGAAACCGCCCGTGAGAGCAGAAAGACGGATCGCAAGATAAAGGAGCTCGGAAAGCAGATCGGGGGCTTGGGGGAGAAGTTCGGCGGGTTCACCGAGGGGATGGCGTTTCCGTCCATGAAACGGATCCTGATGGACAGGTTCGGCGTGGCATGCGTCAGCGCCAGGGTCCTGGTACGCAGGAACGGCGACGAGTTCGAGGCGGACGTGCTCGGATATTCCGACGGGGACCCGGGACAGGTGTATCTGGTGGAGGTGAAGAGCAATCTCAAGAACAGGCATGTGGACGGGATGCTGAGGAACATGGAG
>JAOZRQ010000711.1 GCA_029940115.1 Desulfobacterales bacterium | reverse complement strand
TAACTTCGATCGGCAATGCCCAGTCAGTGAAAACCCTGTTTCCTCATGTTTTCAGATGCAATAATATCAAGCAGTTTGAAGATGTTCTGAAACAGATGGCATGATTTTCCTGATTATAACGGATTTAGGGGAGCAAGGCCAGAAAGAGGGTCGCAACCCTGCAACCACGAAACGACAACTTTTTAACAGACAAGAAGGGATACAATCATGCCTTATGGCAGATTTGCAACAATCGGACAGGTAGCTGAAACTTTTGGCATAGCACTGAGAAGGAAATGGTTCCTGCAAGATGTCAAAGAGAACAGCATTGAAGTTCCTGATTATAAAGAGGCTGAAATCAAGAAACGGTTGTCGAATACAGCAGCCCTCAAAAATGAAGCCTCCAGGTCCAATCAGATAATCACCCCCATTTTAAATGTGGTAGTTGACAAACATGAGCCTTTGCAGCTCTGGATTGAGGAATCCTTCAATGTGGACGAAGATAACGGATTGACAGGAACACCTGATTATTTGATGGCACCTGAAACTGCTGGTGAAGAAATGGCAATCCCTCCTCTATGTGTGATAGAAGCCAAGCAAGACAAATTTGATGAAGGATGGACTCAGGCACTGGCGGAGATGGTTGCCGCCTCGATGGTTGCCGCTTCCAAGAAGGGTTCTGCCATTTGTTATGGTATTGTTACCACAGGTAAAGCATGGGAATTTGGCAAGTTGGAAAACAGTGTGTTCACCAGAGAACCAGATCAGGTGTCTACCAGGGACTTGCAATATCTGTTTGACACTCTCAATTGGATTGTATCACTGGCCAAAAAAGAAATCTGATCTAATCAAAAGAATACTTGAAATGAGTTGATTTGGATGAAACGAATTGGTTTAAGCAGAAGAGTGAACACACTTTTGGGAGTTTTTCCTGAAGCCTTTATTGACAAGCATTCATGGCCTCTTTTATTCGGTCCGTTTTGCAGGGCAACCGTCGTAGAAGCCAAGTGTATTTTGATTTGGCGATGACACTGAGATTTCCGGACGGACTGAGACGGAATCCATTGCTGAAAATTCTGCGGAGGAGCGTCTTTCTGAGCAGGGACTGAAGGGCTTTGGGAAGCTTCAATCTGAGACCGATCTCACACATGTGGCAAGCAAGTATTAATTTTTATTGCCGAAGGCGGATATGCTAAAAAGAATTTACATAGATAATTTCCGGTGTTTTGTCAATTTTGAACTGCATCTTGAAAAAGTCAGTTTGCTGCTGGGGGCTAACGGTTCGGGTAAAACCAGCATATTCAAGATATTGGAGATAATACAGCGGCTCGTTTCAGACGGCGAGAAGATTTCTGATTTATTCAAAAGCGAGTCTCTGACCCGATGGCAGGCGGATTCTCTGCTTCAGAGAGTTGAACTTGATGTCTCAGGCAATGAGGGCACATACCGTTATTCTCTTGAAGTTGAGCATCTTTCAAACCGGCAGGTCACACGAATCAGAAATGAATCCCTGTTTTTTGATACGCAACCGCTTTACCGCTTTAAAATTGAAACCGATGAGACAGGCGCGTCCGTCAGCACAGCCCATCTCCACAATGACAACCCTGACCATCCCGGAATTGCCCTGCCTTTTGGCTGGACGCGTTCAGGTCTTTATATCATTCAGGAGAGACATGACAATAAAAAACTCATAAAGTTCAGAAACTATCTGGAACACTTGGTTGTCGCGGGTATTGATCCCCATGCCATGTATTCGGAAACCCGCGAGGCCCGGACGCGTCCGGCATGGAATCTGTCAGATTATGCAGACTGGTTTGACCATCTTGCGGATGAGTACCGCCGCGAAGTAAGCCTGCTGGAAGCTGAACTGAGGAAGATCATTGACGGTTTCGATATTTTCAGATTTCAGAAAGCGGGGGGAGCCAAAATTCTCAAAGCGGAATTTACGGACAACACGATGTTCAGAATTGACGAACTGTCCGACGGGCAGAGGGTTCTGATTGCCTTATACACGCTATTGTATTGTCTGTCAGAACACGGGAATACGCTGTGTGTTGATGAGCCGGAAAGTTTTCTGGCCCTGCCGGAAATTCAACCCTGGCTCGACACTTTGTCTGACCAGCTGGAGGATATTCCACTTCAGGTCATTCTGATTTCACATCATCCCCGGATTATCAACTATCTCGCAGGCAGTGCGGGATTCTGGTTTTCCCGGCCGGAAAATAAGCATGTCAGAATTCAGAGAATAACCGGCAGGGAGGATACGGGAATGTCAGTGGCGAGACTGATTGAGTTGGGATGGATTTATGACGAGTAAGCTCAGAGGACTTCGGATAACGATTTTATGTGAGGATATTGCTCATCACCGGTTTATCCGGGAGTATCTGATATGCCAGGGGGTGGATAAACGAGACATTCTTGACTTCGGGAATGTGAAAAGCCGGAACAATGCGTCGGTACTCAGACATTATCCTGATCTGGTGAGAGAATGCCGTAAAAAGAAAAATTATCAGAATATAGCGTTAGTTGTGATGCTTGATGCGGACGGCAAATCTGTTGAATATCGTCTGAGAGCGTTTGATATGAAACTGGACCCGGAAAAAGCTAGGGTCAATCAGAAAACCCGCGGGGATAATGAGAGGATAGCCATTTTCATACCGGCTCGAAATATTGAGACTTGGATACACTATAGTCTCGGAGATATGGATTGTAATGAAAATGATGATTACAAAAAGCATTATACTGCTGACGACGCAAGGAAGGTTGCAAAGATATTCGCAAACAAAATCTGCGTTGACCGGTTGCCTCAGAATGCTTTGTTTTCGTTACATCATGCATCTGCCGAATTGGAAAGACTGAAAAAAATATGACAAGGTGGAGTCCCGCTTTCGCGGGAATGAAAGGAGGGGGCTGAAGTGGCAGAGATTCAAAGCATATTTTCAAGAAAGCATTGGAGCCGCCTGTGCCTGAAAACTGCCTTCACAGGAAAAAAATGGGATTTTCCATCCCCCTGTCCC
>JAOZRQ010000710.1 GCA_029940115.1 Desulfobacterales bacterium | reverse complement strand
CGAGCTCCTTTATCTTGCGATCCGTCTTTCTGCTCTCACGGGCGGTTTCCTGAAAAAGCTCCCGCAATTCCTGTGCTGTCTTCCTATTCTCCCGGGCGTTTTCCCGGAAAAGTGCCCATATTTCCTCAACAGCCTCTGAAACTTCTGTCTGTGTCATTGTTTTTCTCCTGTCTCATCAAGTTTGCACTCCCGGAAAGTGATCAGAGCGAAACCGGCCGATGCCCATTTAAGTACTTGGCCAAAAGTTTTCCTGTATTTTATCGGTGCCGTCCCCTGACAATTCTGAATCTGATTCTAAAAAATATATGGCCGGGTACTTATCATGAATTTAAGGCATTGTTGTTTTCTCCTGTAAATCCGGCGCAGTTCATATAGTGTGTCCGCTCTCCTCAACTCCCTGTGAACCGCTTTCAGCACCCGCATGTTCCGGATTTTGCGGATTTCAGGCAGCATCCTCAGTCCTTCGTTGCCGAACCTCAGTTCCAGACCCAATTCTATTCCCTTTAACAATCCTCTCCTCTCTCCTCTCCTCTCTCCTCTCCTCTCTCCTAATTTCTCTCCTTCTCTCACCCCCTGCTGAAACCATTCTTGCGCCAAAGTTGCCATAAGTTCACCTCCTTTCATCGGAAAAGCTGTCCTGATCGCCTCTGCGAGATTCTGCTCGGTGAGTTTCTCTGTCCCGTGGCACAGATATCTCACGATTGTCTCGAGAAGTGCAAGGACATCCGCCGGCAGGTAGCTGAGAATGAAGTCCCTGCCAACCTCCTCCCATGACAGCAGATCCTTGAAGAAGCGGTCATGGGGATTCAGAATGTCGGTTTCCATGAAATTCCTTTCTTTTAATCAGAACCTTTATGTTGTTTCGTTGACGGAACCCCCTTTTTATTATTCTGAGTAAGCCTCTTTTGGCCCTATTTTGCCCATATCGCCAGCTTCTCCCGAAAAATCTTTGAGTTGTGGCGAATGTCCACAGGGAACGATTTGTGGAACAATATCGTCTTTATGTCTTCTGTCAGCGGATTGCGGGCAGCAAGATTGAGAAGCTCTTTTCTCAGATTGTTCTTGTCAATTTTTTTTCCATCTTTCTTCAGCTCAATGCAGATGATCGGCTTCTGATTCGGCGGATCACCCACACCCACAAGCGCGCTGCGAAAGACCACCTCATGGGTGTTGAAGATCGCTTCGCACGGGATCGTGAAAAGGGAGCCGCTTTCCGTGATGACCCGATGGCTTTTTCGGCCGCAGAACCAGATTCTCCCTTTGCTGTCCTGCCAACCGAGGTCGCCCATTCTGTGCCATATGTCGTTGCCGTCCCTGATCTTGGCCAAGGCGTCTGACGCGGGTCTTTCAAAATATTTTCTGCTCACCACCTCTCCCCTCACAGTGATTTCACCAATATCCCCATCTGGAACAATCAGATCGTCAGACCAGACCTCAATCGGATCATCGGTGATCTTTATGATGCAAACATCCATCCTCTCAAGCGGCCGGCCCACGCACATGCCGTATCCCTGTTCTGTGAATTTTCTGGTTCCATGAAGGATCTCATGGCTTCCGATGGAGATGGCCGGCATCGCCTCTGTGGCACCGTAAGGGGTATGCACCTCGGCACCGTCCGACAATATGGAGGCAAACTGTTCAACATTGGCGGGGGATACCGGCGCGCCCGCGGAGATGACTCTTTTCAAGGAGGGGAGCTTTATCCCCGCATCCTTGGCATATCCTCCCACACGGTTCAGCAGGGCAGGAGAGGCGAACATATTCGTCACGCCCTGATTGACAATCGCCTCCACAATCTTTTCGGGATCCACGAGTGCAGGTTTTGTGGGGTCCATATCGGGTATGACCGCGGTCATTCCCAAGGCAGGATCAAACAATGCAAACAGCGGAAAGGTGGGCAGGTCGGTCTCATCCGGTGTGATGCCGAAATGGGATTGGATGAAACGGATCTGGGCGTCAAACATCCCATGCGTATAAATCACCCCCTTGGCGGGGCCGGTGCTGCCGGTGGTAAAGAGGATCGCGGCCATCTCCTCGAGTCGGGTGGGAGCGATCGGATATCTTTCTAACGCGGCCTCTCGAAGGTGATCTAGGGTAGGCCCTCCCCAAAACCATCGCCGGCCCACGGTTATCCAAATCTTGACGGTCCTGAAGTAGCCCGGATGGAGTTTTCTGAGGGCATGGGCCGCCGGAATGCCGACAAACGCCTCGGCCCTGCTCTCCTGAAGGCAGCGGACCATGCGGCGGATCCCCATGCCCGGGTCAACAATGACGGGGATGGCACCGGTTTTGAACAGCGCGAACGTCAGCGCAAAAAAATCGAGGCTCGGCCTGACCATCAGGATGGTCCGGGTGCCGCGGGTGATGCCGATGCTCTCCAGTCCGTGAGCCATGCAGTCAGACTCCTGATCCAGTTGGAGAAAGGTCATATGGGTATAGGCCACGCGGCCCCTTTCATCCCAGCCCGCAGGATAGACAACCGCCCTTTTGTATGGCTGTATCTCAGCCATTTGTCTCAGATGGTCTGAGACATTCAGTACATCATAATTCTGTTCCGGGACATGGTCTTCTGCCGGAGCCATACCCTCTTTTTCCAGAAAAATATCCTCTTTTGTCTGTTTCAAATCATCCATTGAAGACTCTCACATCCTTTTTGGGATTATCACAACGAAAACCCTTTTTCTGCCATTCCCTTTTTCTGCCATTCCCTTTTTCTGTCACGCTTCTCCTGTCATTCCCGCTTCTCCTGTCATTCCCGCTTCTCCTGTCATTTCCGCTTCTTCTGTCATTTCCGCTTCTTCTGTCATTCCCGCGAACGCGGGAATCCGCGGTCGCATGCGAAAGCCTTTCTGCCATTCCCGAGAAATTCTTCTGTCATTTGAACGAAAGCGGGGATCCACCATCTCGACAATCGGGCCTTACATATCACCGAACCGGACGGTGGCAGAGTTTTCATATCTAACTGATAATATATCTTTTGACCTTGATCATCGTTTGGACCAACCTT
>JAOZRQ010000190.1:10475-11422 GCA_029940115.1 Desulfobacterales bacterium | reverse complement strand
CGGGCTGTTCTCACAAGTCCCTCCGGGACAATTCCCCCAACTTGCAAATGCGCCCCTCACAGGCTGCTCGCGGCCGCCCTGATCATGTCGGACAAACTCATTGACAAGGAACGGCTGGAAGCCATATGGGAGGACATCAGAATGTTGGACATTATCGAAATTGCCAGAGAAAAGGGCCTGAAAGAGGGCAAAGGACTAGGCCTGAAAGAGGGCAAAGACCTGGGCCTGAAAGAGGGCAAAGACCTGGGCCTGAAAGAGGGCAAGCAGGAGATGGTCATAGAAGCTCTGATCGAAAGGTTTGAGCTCATCCCCGCGCGTGTTTCGGAACAAATCCGGGGAGTTCGGAGTCTGGATGTGCTCAGGGTTCTCTTCCGGAATCTTGAGGAATTCGAGGAACTTATGATGAAAGCGGCCTGAACTCGGCAAGCGGTCAGCGGCAAGCGGCCGCTCGTCGCCCACCCACCCTACATATAAAGGAGACTGGCAATCATGAAAATTGTCATCTGCACGAAACGAGACCTTGAAGGGAATGTTCCTGACAACATGACGGAGGACGTGTATCAATGAAATTACCGTACGGAGAAGCAAGTTTTGAAAAAATTCGTACCAAGGGCTATTACTATGTGGATAAGACCCGCTATATCGAACTTCTGGAAACGGAGCCGAAAAGTTATATTATGATCCTGCGTTCCCGCCGGTTTGGCAAGACCCTGTTCTGCAACATGCTCGGCTGGTATTACGACCGCAGGCATGAGGACCGCTTTGACGAACTGTTCAAAGGAACCTGACCATCTCCGGGATACAGGGACCGAACATCATCCTGAAGATGCCGAATGTGGTGCTGGAAAGCCTCTATCTGGAGTATATGGAACGGCTGCTGATGGCCCGGAGCGAAGTGCGTATCGACAGCGATGACAAAATGGAAATGCTGAATCAGGGACTTGTGA
>JAOZRQ010000190.1:0-10375 GCA_029940115.1 Desulfobacterales bacterium | reverse complement strand
GAATAGCCCGGCAATTGCTTGTCCCGCAGGGACTTGTGAGAATAGCCCGGCAATTGCTTGTCCCGCAGGGACTTGTGAGAATAGCCCGGCAATTCATTGCCAATCGGACATGCACAATTTGTTTAGTCCCGTAGGGACGAATGAGGCTTCATTCCCATAATGAATTGTCAAGCCGTATTCAGCAATTCCCCAAATGATAAATACGCCCGCTGTAAGCTCCAAGTCACAACTTACAGCTTAGAGCTTACAGCCATGATCTTCTTATTGCGGCACGGCGAAACGGCGAATCAGAGAGAGAAATCCTTCATCGGACAGACGGACCTGCGGTTGAGTGAGACGGGGCGGCGTCAGGCGCATCAGTGGCGGGACGCTTTGGAACTCGTCTCCTTTGGCCGAATTTGGTGCAGCGACCTCCTGCGATCCCGGGAGACCGCCCAAATCATCGCAGAATCCGGGAGAACCCGGGTTGAGATCATGCCTGAGCTGGGGGAGATTCACTTGGGGGACTGGGAGGGCCTGCCCATGGCGGAAGTCCGCTCCCGTTTCCCTGAAGAATGGCGAAAACGGGGGCAGGACATGGCCTCATACCGTCCGAGCCGGGGGGAGAGCTTTGCGGATCTGCATGCCCGGGTGATTCCGGTCTTTGAGCGGATCATGAGCCTGCGCCAAGGAGACACGCTCATCGTGGCCCATGCCGGTGTGAACAGAGTCATTCTATGCCACATTCTGGGAATGCCCCTTGACCATATCTTCCGTCTGGGTCAGGATTACGCCGCGCTGAACACCATTGACTGCAAAAAGGAACCGCCACGGGTGATATTCATGAACATGCCCCTGCGAACTTATTTCTCTGTCAACCGAAACACCCCATCCCATTTCTCTCCAAGGGCGACCGGCGGACAGATAATAGTCACGGAGGTCCTTCAGCATCGAGAGGCCCATGTCTTGGGGTTCGGAAAAGAGGATGTCAAAACCGATGGCCTTTGCCCCATCGGCCCTGAGAAATCGGATCAGTTCAGCATGAATTGACCGAGGCCAAGGCCAGTTTTCAAAACAAGCCACACTGATGTCATCCACCGCCACAATCACCACATCCTTATTATGGGGCTTGGCTCCTCTGACCTGAAACCTCAGATCCAAGGCTTTCAGTTCCATCATCTCCAAAATGTCAAAGCGCCCCAGCCGTCCCCCCAGAAAATGGCAAAAGAGAAGCATCCCCAAGGTGATGACCATCGCCAATTTGACGGGAGTGAGCCTGATTGCATCATTTTTTTTCTTTTTCATGCGCCCCATTTATCCATGGACAGAGGGGGAAATCAATGGGTGGGGAGAGTATTTTGAGTGCAGGACAAAAAATGTGGAAAGGGCAAGAAACCCGGCTTTTTTCTGAACGGCCGGCTTCTCTCCCGACAAAAAAAAAGCCGGGTTTCTTTTTTGTCCGAATCGGGTCAGGAAATATTCAGGGATGTGAATATCTCGTCAAAGGTCGCCCTTGCATCCTCAAAGTCATAGTTGCCAATCTGCTCTTCAAGGCGGCTGACCTCCTTTTCAAGTCCGGTGCCGCTCAGACCTCTCCTCAGTTCCCCCATGTGTTCCGCAGATTCGCTGTTGTTCTCCTGAATCAGCATGGCCAGTTTCGCCAAGAGAGGCTTTATCTCCGAAAGATTCGGCGACGCGATCTGGCTTGATTCCGATGAAGCCGGGTCCTCTTTCAGTATGCGGTCGGCCGAGTCCAACGCCTGATCCAGCGCGTTCTCAAACGCATGCATGAGATCGGGATGTTCTTCAAGCCCCTTGTCCCTGATCCATGATTCCAAATCGCCGGCCGCCTTGTGCAGGGACATGGCCCCCAGATTCCCGGCCATCCCCTTGAGGGTATGGGCCATCCTCTTCGCGGTTTCGGCATCCCCTCGCTTTAGCGTCTCCTTCAGCACATGGGCGGTCTCCGCATAATCGGTGTGAAATATCCGCAGAAGTTTCTTGTAAAGCGCTATGTTTCCGCCCACGAGCTTCATGGCGAATCCGAGATCAATACCCGGAAACTCGGAAGTTGAGGCTTGAGGATTGAAACTTGAGGCAGGAGGCTTGGAACTTGAGACTGGGGAATCCGAGTTTCGAGTTTCAAGTTTCGAGTTTCGAGTTTCAAGTTTCGAGCTTCGAGTTTCAAGTTTCAAGTTTCGAGTTTCGGGTTTCGAGCTTCGAGTTTCAAGTTTCAAGTTTCGAGTTTCAAGTTTCAAGTTTCGAGTTTCAAGTTTCGAGTTTCGAGTTTCCAACCTTATCCATTTGGCCAAGACGGAAAAAAGCAGACCCGGGTCTATCGGCTTGCTCACATAGTCGTCCATTCCGGCTTTGAGACACCTCTCCCGCTCACCCGACATGGCATGGGCGGTCATGGCGATGATGGGCAAGGGGCGGGGGCGATGGGCGATGGGCGATGGGCGATGGGGATCGTCACTCACCGATTGCCCATCGCCTCTCGCCCCTTGCCTGATCCTCCTTGTGGCCTCGTATCCATCCATGACCGGCATCTGGATGTCCATCAGCACGAGATCGAACGCGGCATTTCGGACCGCCTCGACGGCCTTCCAACCGTTGTCGGCCACCCCCACGATCAGGCCGGCATTCTCCAGCAACTCCTTGGCCACCTGCTGGTTGATCTCGTTGTCCTCCACCAAGAGGACCTTCGCCCCCCGCAAGACATCAGGCTTCCGAGGTGCGCGGATCGCGTCATTCTCCGGCCCCACTCTCATTTCAGGCTCTTTTCCGAACACCTCCATGATGCTGTCGAACAACAGCGAGGGGCTGACCGGTTTGAGCAGGCAGCTGTGAACACCGGCATCCCGCGCCCGCCTCATCACCTCCTCCCTGCCGTGGCTGGTCACCATGATGACGGCCGGCGCTTGGGAAATGCGCGGGTCGTTTCGGATGCGCACGGTTGCCTCAATCCCGTTCATCCCAGGCATGTTCCAGTCCATGAGCACGAGTCTGTAATCTCCATTTCTAATTTCCTGGAGCGCCTCCCTGCCGGACGAGACGGTCTTGACGGTGAATGAGAGCGTCTCCAGCAGATTCCGCAAGGCGTTCCGGGCAGATTCGTTGTCATCAACCACCAGAACCCGCATCCCCCTCAGCTCGGTGGGAGGGAGGGAGACATGGCGCTCCGCAGACTGCCGGCCGAACCGGGCCGTGAAGATGAAGAGACTCCCCTTGCCCGGCTCGCTCTCCACACATATCTCTCCGCCCATCATCTCAACCAGCCGTCTGCATATCACCAGTCCCAATCCGGTTCCCCCGTATCTTCGGGTGACACTCCCGTCCGTCTGGAAAAAGGGCCGGAACAACCCGGCAATCTGATCCGGGGCGATGCCGATGCCGGTGTCCCTCACGGAGAATCCGACCACCATGGCCCCCACATCCTCCTTCCTGAGCAGCTCGACGGCCACCACGATCTCGCCCGACTCGGTGAACTTGACCGCATTGCCCGTCAGATTGATCAGCACCTGTCCGAGACGCAGGGGATCGCCGATCAGGTGCCGGGGCACGTCCTTGTCAGTCATAAACGACAGTTCGATCCCCTTCTCTCCCGCTTTCGTGCCCATCATGTCGGAGAGGTTCTCCAGAACATGGTCGAGGTTGAAATTCATGGACTCCATCTCAAGCTTCCCGGCCTCGATTTTGGAGAAGTCGAGGATGTCATTGATCACACCGAGAAGCGAATGCGCGGACGAGTGGATCTTGGTCATGTAGTCCCGCTGTCTCGGTGTCAGTTCCGTGTTCAGGGCAAGATGGTTCAGGCCGATGATGGCGTTCATGGGGGTCCGGATCTCATGGCTCATGTTGGCGAGGAATTCGCTCTTGGCCCGGTTCGCGGCCTCGGCCGCCGCCTTTGCCTCGCGAAGCTCCCGGGTGAATGCCTCTTTCCGGATATGTTGCCACATGCCTTCGATCAGAAGGGTGAGCTGGTTGACATCCGATTCGCTGTACTCGCTTTCCTTGTTGGCAACGGCCGCCATCACCACAACCTTTTCCCCGTCAATCACCGGAACCGCCATGAAACTATGGATTGGCATATGGCCTTCGGGAACCCCTTTTTTCTCAGGATGAGGCGCGGAATAATCATTGACGATGACCGGTTTGCGAACTCGGACCACCTCCGACCAGAACCCGCCTTGTTTGAACGACAAAAACGGCGCCTTGTGTGAGACCGCGCACTCTTCTATCATCTCCCCGGACCAGGCATACATCTGAAACAGGGTCTGCTCCTCGCCAGCCAAGCTGATGAAGCCGATTTTGCTTCGGGTCAGTTTGATCCCCTTCTCAAGCACATAATCCGCGATCTTCCGCCGGCTCAGTCCGGTCATCCGATTCAGCGAGACCAAGGTTTCGAGCCTCGACTGGTTCAGCTGGGCCGCCTCCCAGGCCAGCTTGCGTTCGGTGATTTCACGAATATATTCGACCACGCCGGTGATCTCTCCTGCGACATCCCTCATGGGAAAGGCATAGACCTCCACCCATCTCTCCTTTCCGTCATGGCTTCTGAACAGGGTTTCCTTGGTCTGAAAGGCTTCGGTTCGGAACAGGGTCTCCATCGGACAGCCTTCGCAGGGTTCGGATCGGTCATAGTATGCCTCAAAGCATTTTCTGCCGACAAGCGGCATCTTATGAGAATACCACCGTTCAATTGTGGGGTTGGTTCGCAGGATGGTGAGGTGTCTGTCAAGAATGTTGATGCCGTCCTGAATCGCCTCAAAAACTTCTTGCAGAAACCGCCGCTCCTTGAGGATCACCGTCTCTGCCCGGTCACGCTCGGCACGGGTTCGGAGCGCAGTGAGGCCGTACATGAGATCGGCCGCGAGATCCTCCAGCAGGCTGATCTCATCCGCATCAAAGGCCGCGGCTTTTTTTGCATAGAGGTTCATCGCGCCGACGACCGTATGGCCCGACATGAGCGGGACCGCAACAGATGAGGCATACCCTCGCTGCATGGCTTGGGAACGCCAGGGTTCATATCTGGAATCCGTCAGAATGTTTCTCGAAGCTTGGGTGACGCCTTCTCGAATGGCTCTGCCAGTGGGCCCTTGTCCGAATTCATCATCCCCCCAACGGATGGTCACGGATTCCAGATATCCGTGTTCATATCCGAACTGAGCGATTGGCCGCACGGTTTTTGTGGCGTCATGTTCCGCAAACCCGATCCAAGCCAGTTGATACCCCGCGACTTCGACAAGGATCCGGCATATGTCGTTCATCAGGGTCTCCTCATCTGTGGAGTGGATCAAGGCTCGCCGGCATTCGGTCAGCGCCCTGAGGGCATGGTTCGCCTTTTCCAACGCCTCTTTGGCCAGCTTGCTTTGGTGAACATCCTGAAACGTGCCTGACAATTTCACGAGCCTGCCATTCTTTTTGTGGGCATTTCCCATCATTCGGGTCCACAACTGATCGCCTCTTGCCGTCACAATCTCTATTTCCAGATCATAAGGCTGGCCGTCCTCAAGCACTTTTTGCAGGGTCTGCTTGGCGATCTTCCGATGTCTGGGAGCGATGAATGTCTCTATGGCTTCGTGAATGGTCGTCTGATAATCTGTGGGAATCTCGAATATATGATGGGCTTGTTCCGTCAGAACCAGCGGTTCTGTCATGACGGACTCACTGTTTCTGACATGGAGCTCCCACCCGCCGATTCCGGTGATCTTCTGGGTTTCATTCAACAATGCCTCATTCTTCTGAGCCTTCTCAAACAGCCTCGCATTTTCAATCGCACCGGCGATCTGGCCGGCAATGGTCTCCGCGAGTCTCACTTCGGCGGTGGAGAATTCCCTGTTCGGCATGTCTTCGGTCACCGTCATCACGCCGATGATCCTGCCCCTCGTCTGCAAGGGGATGTTCATGAGGCAGGATATCCCCCGGGCATGTGCCAGTTTGTGGAAGGGCTTGATCATCGGATTGGTCTGGGCATCGGAGATGACGAACGATTCTCCTGTGTCAAGGAGACGTCTGACACCGAGGGACCTGCTGGCATCCAAGACAAAGCCGGCCAGACTCTCCCCCGCCCTGTTGTCCGAAATGTGATGGGCCAGTATCCGGAGTTCGCTCTGCCTCTCATCAAACAGGCCGATGAGGGTTCCTCGGACCGTGAAGAGGCGGGTCATGATCTCCGCAGTCCGGTTCAGGATCGCGTCGATGTCGATCATTGAGGTGATTGTCTGAGCGGCATGATTGAGCATGGACAACTCATGGACACGGGACTCCAAGGTTTCATTCGCACGTTTGAGCGCGATTTCGGTCTGCCTTTTCTCCTTGGCCATTGAGATGGCCACCGCCGCGGACTGTAAGAGCGATATCTCCGGATGCCGCCAGTTGCGAGGCTCTTGGCAGTCGTCAAATCCGACAAACCCGAAAAATTCGCCCCCGACCGTCAGGGGGATCGCCAGAAGGGAGAGAATCTCCTGATGTTCGAAAATCTCCCGCTCCGATTCCGGGAAATCCCTCACAGGCCCGGCGATGATATCCCCCTCTCCCAACACCTCCTCCCATCGGGGAATCACCTCATATGGCTGGTTCTGCAATTCCGGATTGTCCATCTGAGGGGTGATTCCCGGGGCGCACCATTCCGCAGTCTGACTCATCAGGAGCCTGCCATCGGCATCCCGGGAGTTTTCAAAAATATATGTCCGGCTGACCTGGGCAATCTCCCCCAACCGACCCAATATGTCGGCATAATCCTCATCTTTCCATTCGAGGGAGAGGAGCCGTTGCTGAATTGAGACAAGGGTCGCAAGATTCATCTCCCGTTCCATCTGTTCGGTTTCGACCTTCTTGCGATACGTCATGTCGTTTCCGATGCATAATATCTCGGCAATGTTCCCCTTCTCATCCGTCAGCACCTTGTTGGACCAGGCCACCCACACCCGCTCTCCATCTTTGCGGATGTTTTCATTCTCATTGTAACGGTATCTCTCCGGATGTCGGCCGATATCGTCTATCAATTCGGCCAGATCACGGCCAGTCGATTCTCTCTCGGGAACGATGGTGCCCACGATGCTTTTCCCGAGAATCTCATCCTCGGTGTAGCCGAAAAATTTCTGGGCAAACTTGTTGAAGAAGGTGATCCGCCATTCCGGCGTTGCCCGGAAGATGATGCTGTTGGCGTTCTCCACAATGTCCCTGCACATATTCTCTTCAACCGTGTTTTGCATGATTTCCTCGTTTATTAATGGGCGAGCGGCAATGGGCTATGGGGACCTTGATCATTGTTTGGACCAACCTTGCTCGGCCTGGATTGCCAAATCCAGGGTGGCCGAAACGATGGTCAAGGCCGGAGTGCAAAGCTTGCTTTGTGTGTGCATCCATCTCCGGAGTGCAAAGCTTGCTTTGTGCACTCCGGACAATCTTTTTCATGTGAATCAAAAGAGATTTCCTCCGATTTTGGCATGGGGAACTGGACTCCGAGTATCAGAACATTGCGTATAACGCAGCGCCGATGGCTCCGGTCAGTTGGGGATGTTCTGGAACGAGTATCTCCCGTTCAATGATCTCCTCGGTCATCTTCACGAGATATGGATTATGTGCGACCACGCCGCCGGTCATCACCACATTCTCGGTGAACGAGTCCATCTCCATCACCCGTTTGACGACCGAGAAGAAAAGCCCCTTGATGATATCCGGCACCTGTTTGCCATGACGGATGTTCTCCAGCACCTCGGTTCCGGAAAAGACCGTGCAGAAGCTCCCCAGCCTCACCATGTTTTCGGACTGCTTGGCCAAGGTGTCCATATCTTCAAGCGCGACGTCGAGACGCGGAGACATCTCCTCCAGAAACGCGCCAGTTCCGGCCGCGCATTTCCGGTTCATCTTGAAGCTGGAGCGGGTGCCGTCTTCATCCAATTTGATGATCTTGTTGTCCTGCCCCCCGATGTCAATGATGGTGATGGCCATGGGAAAGTAATGATAGCATCCCTTGGCATGGCAACCGATCTCCGTCTTGCTCTCCTGGGCAAAGGAGACATTCTTCCGGCCATATCCGGTGGACACCGTCCGAACAATCTCATTCTCCGACGCATGAGCCATTTTTAGGGAAACCCTCAGACATTCATCCGCTGTGGCTGCGAAATCCGTGCCGGATCGTTTCACCTTGTGGCCAATCAGGTTCTTGTCAGCATCCAGGATCGCCACCTTGGTCCTTGATGCGCCCACATCAATGCCTGCAAAAATGGGGTGTGATGTCATTATATACCTCTTGGCAAAAGAAAAAAATTTCCGGGCAAAATCCTCTCCGGAGTGCAAAGCTTGTTTTCACATCGCTCCGGGGCATTCACTTCTCCAGCCACCGTTTGTCGCTCGTCCACGCGATCCCCTGTTTTTTCAGATATGCAAGGGTGTTCTTATGAAACCCGCCCACGGAAAAGACGAACAGCAAAGCCTTGCCGATCTTTTCAAGCTTCGCCAGTTCCCCGGCCTTTTCCAGGAATTCCCGGGCTTCTTTCACGGAGAACTTCGCCTTCCGATTCTTCACCTCGCCGAGAAGGGAGTGTCCACCTTTGGCGGCCTTGGCGAAAATGTCAATCTGGAATTCCGGATCATGCAACGGTGGGGAGTTGTATGACCATACCGTCTCATAATCCTCAAACCGGAAATCGTCTGGCAGGTTTTCCATCATGGCCTTGTACGACGCAGTCTCTTTGTACGCTCGGAAACGGAGGTGGTGTGTGATCGCAAACTCGGCGAACGCGCCCTTATGGCGGCCGTAATCTCCGAGAAGCCTCTTGTGATCTTTCCTCAGCTTCTCAAGCAATGCCCTGTTTTCGGCCGGGGCCTCCGTCGTGACGAAACGATGGATGTCATCCGAGTAGCTCCGTCGGAACACCTTGTCGAAGATGTTGTCACGGACGCCTCTGTAGCAACCGCCATCCTCCTCGATGATGTCGCTCCTGAACAGGGCCTTCAGCTTTTTCTCCAGTTCCGGATCGCTCATCTCCAGCCCGAGCTTTTCCTTGATTTCGCTGTGGCCAACCTTTCTGTCCCTGCGCTTTGACAGGTAGAGCACGATCTCCTTGGCATGGACATCGTTGATTCTCGGAAAGGCCGACTCAATGTACTCCATCCATGTCGCATTCACGGATCCGTTTAGATCAAGGGTTTCATGCTCGAGAGTCTTCCGCACCCCCTCCGGCGTGTTGAGATCCCTGCCTTCAAACGCAGAGCGGAACAGCGAGCTGATGTAAAAGGGGTTCCCCTCGGTCAGCTTGGCGATCAGCCAGGCGCTCTCCTCGGTCACGGGAATGTCTTGGAGAAGGGAATATCTGAATATCATCTCGAGCGTCTCGTCTTCTGGCAGACTTCTCATGGGATATTTGGTGAATCTCCCGGGAAGCAGCTTGTTCAGATCATCCATGAGCCACCCCACCCAACTGCCGGTGACAAGGAGCGGCGCGTTCTTGTATTCGCAGGTGTGCAGATAGCTGCCGGCAAGATTCTCGATGCAGTTCTCACAGGCTTTGTCTCTGAATACAAACCTGTTGATGAACTGGAATTCGTCAATCATCTGGACAGCAAATCCGTCATAATGCTGGGCCATCATCCGGGGAGCCTCTCTTGCGACATTCCAGAGCCGGTCCGTGTTTTCCTCTTCTGTCAGACGCAGAACCGTCCTGATCGTATCTGCCGCGTAATCAAATCCCTCTTTGTCAGCAATTTTCAAGGCATGTCCCAGACTGCCTGTCTCAACTCGTTCCAGGTATTCCGCCTTCCGGGTTCTGAAAGCCATATACTGGTAAATGAAGTTGAGAAAAAAGTCGGTTGCGAAATCGCCCAGCCACTGATCGGTTTCCCTGATTTCATAATAAAAAGGGACCACCCTGTCATCTCTGTCAAAGGTGAGATTGTACAGCCTTTGCAACAGCGCGGTCTTGCCAGTCTTTCTTCGGGAGAGAATGGCCGTGCTTTGGGATATCTTTCGTTTTGTCCGGTCAATCCAGTTCGCAAAATACGCCAGTTCCTTTTTCCTGCCGGTGAACAGGTCGGGATCCCCTATCCTCTCTTCAAGCCAAATTCGCATTTCGTTCCTCCTCTTTCTTTGTGCGTCCCAATATCCGGAGTGCAAAGCTTGCTTTGCAAGTGCCTCATCATCCATCCGGAGTGCAAAGCTTGCTTTGCGAGTCACCCGTCTCCAAACTCACTCGCACTCCGGATCACGGGCCTAGTACACCACTTTTTGAGTTCGTACCCCCTCGCTCGGCTCGGACTTCGGCGTGAGCTCAGACTTCGGCGAGCTCAGTCGAGCCGTCGAACGATTGGCAAATCCGAGCCGCCGGATTTGGCAATGTACCCCCTCGCTCGGCTCGGACTTCGGCGTGAGCTCAGACTTCGGCGAGCTCAG
>JAOZRQ010000189.1 GCA_029940115.1 Desulfobacterales bacterium | reverse complement strand
GCCGGGTCGGGCATGCACAATTTGTCCAGTCCCGCAGGGACGACTGGGGATCCATTCCAAAATGAGCTTCCAGACTGTTTGGGGACTCCCCAACTTATAAATACGCCCCCTTTTCACGCATCACGTCTCACACATCACGCCTCACGCCTCACGCTTCACCTTGTATTCGAGGATTTTCTCAACAGAGAGCAGGATCAGCAACTCGTCCTCGAGTTTCACCACGCCTTCGATGAATTTTCCGGTGATGCCGCCCACATTGGCCGGCGGTTGTTCGATCTCCTCCTCCCGGGCCTCCACCACATCTCCGATGCTGTCAACCAGAAGGCCGACGAGATCCGCCTTGAGAACGATGTTGTGGCTCGCCTCGGTGATCTTCCGAATCTTCAGCCCCAGACGGATCCCGAGATCGAAAACGGTGACCGTCTGCCCCCGCAGGTTGATCAGCCCCCGGATATACTCCCTGGCATGTTGGACATAAGTGATATCCAGTACCCGGTTGATTTCGCGAACCTTTAATATGTCAATCCCGAGGAGATACTCATCAATTCGAAAGGTGACAAATAGTTTGGTGTTCAGGTCGTAGCTCATATATATCTGGTCATTCCTCATCTTCTGGATTAAAAACCGAGAAAAAATCTTCCGCCACATTTAAAAGCTTTCTATCAGAGCTGACAAACAGATCTATCCGGAGAGTCTGGTGCGAGACCAATGCTGATGAAAGCTGGATGGCATCCAGTGTTCGCAAACTTCTTTCGTGAGCGAGAGAATCCAGCAAAACGCATAGAAAAATATTTCACGTTTCTTTCCACTCTGACCACATGAAATTTGGCCATACTCGCATCAAAGGCCCTGCATATCTCTTTTACTTGGGACAGGTCAACCTCACCGGTCCTTACCATTCTGAAAAATGCCGAACGGAATTCGATCTGAGTTATATCCGCGATTGTGAGCGTCATATCGGAATAATACCTGCTTAGAAATGTCACCAGATTTTCCGTTCCCACCTCATCGTGACAGAGCTTTACCACAGCATTCGTATCTAAAAAGAAGTTCATCTCTCATCTCTTTCCTTGTTGACCAAATCAGCAATGTTTCCCTTTATACCCTTTGTCATACGCCTGATTCTGTCAAAAGGCAATTCAGCCAAGTCAACCTTGGGAATAATAAGCACCCGTACCCGTACCTCAGTGTCATGGGGAAAGGGGAGGTTGTCCAATTCCAAACGTCCGTTTTTGACGATGCCGTCTCTTGCATAGGGGTTCTGTTCCTCATGGGGAAAAGGGAGGTTGTCCCATTCCAAACGTCCATTTTCGACGATACTGTCTTTTGCACATGGATTCATTTTTTTATCCTTCCACTGATATGTGATCCCCCGATCATTTGTGTAAACTTAGGACTCTTGCTCTTACTCTTGCTCAAATCCTTTGAGATCATGGGTGTTCCCGTAATCTTTTCCCAAATTGTAGGGAGGGTCGGCGATAATGAGGTCCATGCTGTTGCTGTCCAATTCTTTGAACAGCTCCAACGCATCATCGACTTTGATTTCAATATTGCTCACGTTTTTATCCATTCATGCTGTGTACAGGACAAAAATTCGGGAATGGGCAAGAAACCCGGATTTTTTCCAAACGGGCCGATTCTCCAACTGCAAGAAAAAGCCGGGTTTCTTCCCTCAAATCATTTTTTTTGTCCTGTACGCTGCACACATAATACCATCAATTGAATTTACGACAAAATCAGAACACGCTGCATAATCTTCTGATTCAATCGGTACTTTGAACGTGAGCTTTTCATAATTATCTGTCATTTGCCTATCCCTCTGCCATCGTCACCATCAGATCCTCCTCGGTCATCTCAGGCTCCTGAACATCCTTTTCGAACAACTCGATCAGCTCCTCGGTGTTCAGAAAAAACGTCAGGTGCCCGTCGAACATGGCCGACCCCCAGAACCCTTGGGCGGTGGTCATGTCTCTTTTGAGGGACATGAACGACACATCGGTGTCAATGGTGTCCAATATCCGCGAGACAATGATGCCGACGGGCGAATAGGTCGTCTTCGGGATGATGACATACAATTCCGTGAGTTCTTCAGGCAACGGGCTGATCGGAAGAAGCCTTTCAAGACGCAGGAGCGGGAGCGCGTCCTCATGATAGGTGAGAAACTCCTGCTCTCCGACCCGCTCGATCACTTGGGAATCAATCAGTTCCAGCCGGGAAACCCCTGCAAGGGGCAGGGCAAAGTACTCATCCAAGGCATTGTTGAAGATGATGATCGGTTGCCTCGCCCTTAATGAATGCATTTGTCCGGCTGCCTTCTTCTTTCTGCGGCGCTCTTCGGCTTCGATCTCACCGAAATGCAGCCGAGCATATGAGGAGATGCCGGCCGCGTCGAGGATCATGGCCACGCGGCCGTCTCCCATGATGGTGGCGCCGGCAAAGCACTTGCAGTCCTTGAGGTGATCTGAGAGCGGTTTGACAACGATCTCCTCGTTGTCAGACAGGTCATCCACATGAAGGCCGAACGCGTTCATGCCGACTTTCAGAACCACAATGCAGATATCATAACACGGGCTCTGCCGGCGATCATCCCTCACATTCCCCTTTGAATCATCTGAGACGATATTCATCTCCCTGAAAAACGTCTTTGATTCCTGTCTCCGCTCTCGCGGCCGCTTTTTCTGCCGATCCGCGAGATTCTTGCGACGTTCCGGAAGTTCCTCGCCAGTCTCCGGATGGATGAAGGTGGTCGGGATGTTCAGAATGGACGACAGGCTGACCAAGGGGAGAAGCCGTCCCCGGAGGCGAAGCACATCTGATTCCCCGACTTTCTCAATTCGATGCAAGGGATCATTCGCTCGGACACAGACCAGTTCCTGAACATTGATCTGGGGAATGGCAAAACGGAATCCTCCCGCGCCCACAATCAGGGAGGGGATGATCGCCAAGGTCAGGGGAATGATGATATGAACGGTGGTTCCCTCTCCCACAGCACTCTCGATGTTGATATGCCCCCCCAGCTTGCTGATGTTGGTCTTGACCACATCCATCCCGACGCCTCTTCCGGAGATGTCTGTCACCTTTTCCGCGGTGGAGAGTCCGGGCAGAAAGATCAGGCTCAACTTCTCATTTTCGCTCATCCGCCGGATCCGACCCGGATCGGCAAACCCTCTGACCAAGGCCTGTTCAGCGACCCTCTCCGCGTCAATCCCCTTTCCGTCATCCTTTATGGTGATGTTCACCTGTCCCCCGTCATGAAAGACCCGAAGACGGATCCGCCCGCGTTTCGGCTTCCCCTTCCCTATCCGCTCTTCGGGCCGTTCGATGCCATGATCCACACAATTGCGGACCAGATGGGTCAGGGGATTGGAAAGGCCCTCAAGGATCGACTTGTCGAGCTCCACCGTCTCGCCCTCAAGGGTCAGGTCCACTTCCTTTGAGAGCTGGCGGGACACATCCCGGACAATCCTCGGGAATTTGTTCAGGACATTGGCCACCGGTTGCATCCGCATCTGCATGATGTTCTCCTGAACCTCGCTGATCACCACATTCAGGTTCTGCATCAGGGGATTGATATGGGGATTGTCGTCAATGAATTTCTGAATGGATCGGTGGAGCTGGTTTCGGCCCAAAACCATCTCCCCCACCAAGTTCATCAGCTTGTCAACCAGCTCCACATTGGCACGGATCGTTTCAGGGGCAGACTTCTTTTTGAAGTGTCCGTTGTCTGGTGTCCGTTGCTTGTGGGGTGTTGGGTGTTGTCTGTTGTCTGCTGGGGATTTCTTTTCGGCTATGACTTTTGCCAATGCAGTTGGGTCAAAATCTGATTTCCGGTCAGAATCAGCGGGCGTCACTTGGCCGGTGTCAGACACAGATTCCTCATGGACAGGTTTCTGATCAGGAAATGGTTGCTCATCCTTTTCAGAGACAGGTTTCTGCATGGGGACACCCTCTTCAGAGACAGGTCTCTGTTCAGGGAGAGGCGGTTCCGCTTCAGGCGCAGACTTCTTGTCAAGCGGTTCATGAGCCGATTCCTCCAGAGAGGGAGGTTGATCTGATGATGCCGTTGAATCCTCAGTCTGCTGAGATTCATCTGCAAGATGGGGCTTCTCGTCCTCATCTTCCTTTTGGGCAGGAGGTGAAGGGGAGCGGCCTTTTTCCGCCAATGTTTCAAGAAGCGGGGTCCTTTCAAACCGACAAATCTGTTCTTGGGGAATGTCAAACAACCGGGTCACAAATTCAGGCTCAAGGATGGTCCCGAAAAGGAAGTGGCATAAGCCATCCGGTTCTGAATCAGAATGGGTGTCAAGGAGCAGGCCCGATTCCTCAAGGCCGGCCATGAAATCTTTCAGGGTCCTTTCTTTCGCTTTCAGATCCTTGCCGGCATGGACTACCAAGGCAAGGAGATACATGGCACCGGAGACGGTGGCCGCCACTTTGTCCGTTTCAACCATGAAGATATGCTCCCCTTCATCCGGAAAGACAGCGTTGAGCCTGATGGTCTCATCCTCTTCGTCTGGCAAAGCGGGCGATGCTGATGGGGGTTGGATATTACTTTCTTTCAGAAGGTCAAGAATTGCGGCATGTTCAAATCGGCAGACCTGCTCTTCCGGAATGTCAACCATCTTGACCAGAAACACTGATTCCAGAATGCTCCCGAGAAGAAAGCGGCATATCCCGTCATCGGTTGGCGTGAGGGAGAGAAGCACCCGGCCGGCCTCTTCAAGGCTGGCGATGAACTCTTCCTGTGTGCGCCCCTTTGCCTTCAGGTCATCCTCCTCATAGACCCACAGGGCAAAGAGATACATCGCGTCAGAGACGGCTGAAGCCACCTTCTCCCGTTCAACGTCAAAGAGATATTCCCCTATGCCGGTCACGGCTTTCAGTCTTACCCGGGTGTCATCGGATCCGGCCGGCTGGATGGCTGATTCAACGAGCGTGTCTGGGATGTCTTGGCCTTCTGACGTTTCATGAGGGAGGACTGGAGCATGGCCTTTCGATTCTTCCGAGTCTGATGCCTGAGGGAGGACTGGGGCATGGCCTTTCGATTCTTCCGAGTCTGATTTGAGGATAATCTCATTCAGCCTTTCCATCTCATCCGCGTGAGGAATGTCATTGTTGGCGTGGATGTCATCCACCATGGTCCGTATTTTGTCCATGCCGGCCAGCATCGCATCCATTTTGTCCGAATTGAGGAGCATTTCCCCGTCCCTGATCTTCACCAAGACATTCTCCACCGCATGACTCAACACCTTGAGCGCCTCAAATCCGGCAAAACCGGCGGATCCCTTGATGCTGTGAATGGCTCGGAAAGCCCGATTGATCAGCTCCGGATCCACATCATCCCCACTCTGCTCCATGGCCAGAAAGTCCGGTTCAGCGGCGTCAAGCAGGTCCCGGATCTCCGCCACAAACTCATCGGACAATTCATCAAACAGATTGTCATCACCCACGCGTTTACCTCATGTAAGCTGTAAGCTGTAAGCTGTAAGTCGTAAGCTGTAAGCTGTAAGTCGTAAGCTGTAAGTCGTAAGCTGTAAGTCGTAAGCTGTAAGCTGTAAGCTGTAAGTTTGGAGCTTACACACTTATCAGAATCAGCAATCCAAAACTTCTTCTCCACGCCCGCCGGATTGGCAAATCCCGTGGCCACGGCTCGGATTGGTCAACCAAACGCCTTCCCACGCTCCTTCTCCCATGTAAATCAAATTTGGTACATGCATTGTTTGTTTCCGGTTTGCTTGTTGCTGCAGGGTGCGTTTGTTGCCGTCATGTTGATGCCTTCCATTTTTTTGCCTTGGTGTAAAAATTTATGTCCACTTTTTGGCAGACAACTTTTGCTCCCTGTGATGTTTTGACCGCAGATGGCTTTTGATACCAGTCCCCTTGGTGTCAAGGTGGCCTGAGTGTGCAAACCCGGTTTCCCTTCCCTGTTTGTAAAGGCTCAATCAAGGGAGTGCAAAGATTGGCAATGGTTGAGACCCTGTCATCCCAAGAGACCTTCTTTGCACCTCCATCGCCTGCATCAGGCTCGGCCATCCCGTGTGATCCGGGGAAGAGCTACAAACATGTCGGCCCCCACGGGCCTCCATTCGGTGTTCCCATGATTGTCTGTGAAGGCTCAATCAAAAGGAGTGCAAAGATGGCGATGGTTGAGACCCTGTCATCCCAAGAGGCCTTCTTTGCGCCTCCATCGCCTGCATCAGGCTCGGCCATCCCGTGTGATTCACAATTTGCATGGGAAAGGCTCCCGTCATCGTTTATGAGAACTCAACCAAGGGAGTGCAACCCACCTCCCGCAGTCTCAAGCCCATGTTTTCAGGCATGTCCCCTCTTTTTTTGGAATTGTCCGACTGGCAAAAAAACAACCCGCCGCAAGACGAGTCGTTTGCCCGCCTGGATTTTCATCCATGCATGTGTCGTCGCCGGAGGCAACGTCATGGGGCTCAGGCGTGTTTGCAACCACGGTGTTAATGTGTACCATTTTTGTTTGATCGTGTCAAGGGGTGTTTCAGGCATTCTTGGGGGTCTTATTTTGTCCGGAGTTTGTGAGGGCTCAAACTTGAACTCAAACTTGAACCCAAACTCAAACTAAAACTTGAACTTGAACTACTTGAACTCAAACTTGAACCTTGACATTCCTGGTTCTAACGGATTTTGTGGTCTGGGGCCGTCCTCTCAACGCAGAGGACACAGAGAACGCGGAGGAACGCGGAGATTTGCCCTCCGGTGGGGAGGAGTCGGATGGGGCCCCGCGTCCTCCGCGTCTCTGCGTTGAAAAAACTTCTTCAGACCACAAAATCCGTTAGAATCAGTGGCATTCATTCACGCGCATGTCCAAGTTCACGTTCAAGGGCACGTTCACGGGCCTCCCATAGAAGGTGTTTGAAAACACCTGTTGCCCATGCCCCAGTTTCGGGCAGGGGCAAGGGAGTTTTCAAACACCTTCTAAACTTTTACCTCACTGATTCTTGAAGAGACTTGACTTTGAATTCAAATGTCTTTATAAAATTCAGAGATGGACAGAGAACTCAGCCACAAAACAGCAAACAGGAAGGCCAAGTCCGCTGAGGAGAGGATTGCCGAACTGACCCTCATATTTCCAGGCCAAGAAGAGGAGATCAACATCTTCATTCATGGGTACAGCGCGGTCTCAAGCCAATCCAAATTTGAGAGGCTCGCCCATTTGATCCTCTCTGCAAGGCCACCAGGGCTGACATATCTCCTCTACTGGCGATCCGGTAGCTGGAAGTTGCCAGCATGGACCCAGACGGTGTTCACGATTTCCAGAACCGCCTATCGGGTGATCCGGGCCGGAGAGATGTTCTCCCCGGTCTTCCTTCTCGCTGACGCCGCGATGCTCACCGTGGCTGAGATGCTCTCCTATCGCTATTATGAACGCCGGGCAGAGACCCTCGGGAAGAATCTGAGACAACATGTTGCCAAGATACCCGAGGCCCTCGATTATCCAATCAACTTGATTGGCCACTCCTTGGGAGCGCGAGTGATCTATTATGCACTGTTCCTTGACGAATGGTGGGAGTATGATATCAAGGACTGCATTCTCCTCGGGGGAGCCGCGGATGTGGAAGGGGATTGGGAGACGTGCCTGACCCGGATCAGCGGGGGGATTTACAACGCGTATTCAAAGTGGGATCTGGCCCTGAAGATAACCCCTGACATGAGAAAGCGGGTGGGCCGACATCCGATACAGAGCTCCCCGCGAATGATCAACCGGCAATACACGCTTCAGCACACCGATTACTGGTCCCGGCTGGATGACATTCTCCCCAATTTGTGGGAGGGGTTCAGACCATCCCCTCACATTCCTTTGTTGAAAGCACTCAAACCACTTCGAGAGAAGGATGAAATGTGAGGGATGAAATTGAAGGATGAAGGATGAAGGATGAAGGATGAAGGATGAAATGTGAGGGATGAAGAACAACCTTCATCCTTAAATGAAAAGAGGACATATTATGCTCAATTTCAAAAACTGTACGCTGATCAAATTGGACAAAACCTTTGGTTTGACTCAGATAGAGGAAGTTCAGGCGTTGCAGACTTGGCTGAACGGAGAGGCGGACCTGTCGGACTTGGAGCGCGACGTCCTGATCATGTTGCAACAGAATCTGAGATTCAACGTGGACAATTGGAATGAGAGCGAGCTGACCCGACATTTCATCGGACCCGTGTTCACGTTGGTCAATTATTCTTCCCGCAACTTCAATCTCTTTGCCGAAAGATTGTTGACCGGGGTCGTTGACGGTGTCGAAATGGGAGGAAAACCGGACGGAATGATAGCCAGCGGCTATCGGGAGCCGGAGAAGCCGTATTTCTGCTTTCAGGAATACAAAAGAGAGAAAGACCCTGACGGTGACCCGTCCGCCCAATCGCTGGCCGCAATGCTGGTGGCTCAGGAATTGAACGACAGTCGGCATCCGGTCTATGGGTGCTATGTCAGAGGACGGGACTGGTTCTTCATGCTGTTGCAGGGAAGAGCGTATGGCATCAGTGAGGGATACATGGCAACCCGGGATGACATCTTCGACATCTTTCGCATCCTGAGGGTACTGAAAAGAATGATTGTCGAGTTGTCTTCAAAGTTCGTAGTTCCGCCTTCAGGCGGTGTGACACCGCCTGAAGGCGGAACTACAAACTGAATGGGAGGATCAGATGAGACAGGGAAAAACACGCTTCATTTTGGCCATCTCATGCGCGCTCATATGGGTGTGCCGGATGAGTTATGCCCAAGCAGAACTGGATCATGAGGCCATAAAAGCCGCTGATGTCTCGTTTTCCCTGATTGACTCGGGCAGGTACTCAGAACTCTGGGACGCGGCGGATCCCCATCTTAAACGGACGGTCCGCAAAAAGCGATGGCTGACATCACTCACGGATATGAGACTTCCGAGGGGAAAGGCGATATCAAGGAAACTCGGATCCGCGTCATTCAAGACCGGTCTCCCCGGCGCGCCCTGCTTTGATTGTTTCAAGGATTTGTCGTATGTCATTGTCATCTATGACACGGGTTTTGAAAATAGCCCCCGGCGGGCCATCGAGACCCTCACCCTGATGAGAGCCAGCCATGGAGAATGGAGATTATTTGACTACTATATCAGCCAAAATGAAGGATGCCGAAATTGATGGCCAACTTTTGTTCTGCACCCAGCAATCCAACATGTCTGATTCTAAGGAATTTTGTGGTCTGAAGCCGCTTTTTGAACGCGGACGCGGAGATTCGGATGGGACTCTGCGACTCTCCGCGTTTTCCTGGCTGGCTGACCATGATGCAGAACCACACAATCCGTTAAAACCAGCAACATTTTTCCAGATGGTGACAACAATGATAAACATCACATTCCCCGATGGGAACGTAAAGGCATTTGAACCTCCCCCTGCGGGACTGGATGTGGCAAAAAGCATTTCCGAGGGCTTTGCCCGGAACTGTGTGGCCATGGAACTGAATGGCACGCTGCTGGACCTGAACACCCCGATCACCGAGGATGCCCAGGTCCGGCTGATCACGACCAAGGACCCGGAAGCCTTGGAGATCATGCGCCACAGCGCGGCCCATGTCATGGCCCAGGCGGTTCTTCGGGTCTGCAAGGACGCGAAGCTGACCATCGGCCCGGTGGTGGAGAATGGCTTTTATTACGACATTGACATGGAGCCAGTCTCAGCGGATGACTTTCCGAAGATCGAGGCGGAGATGAAAAAGATCATCAAGGAGAAGATTCCCCTCTGCCGGAAGGAGGTCTCAAAATCGGATGCCCTGGAATTTTACAAAGATGAGCCGTACAAGCGGGAGATGATTTCGGAACTGGCCGACGGGACCATCTCCTTTTATGAACAAGGGGATTTCACGGACCTGTGCCGGGGCCCCCATGTCCCCCATACCGGATTCATCAAGGCATTCAAGCTGATGAAGGTCTCCGGCGCGTACTGGCGCGCCGACCAGACCCAGCCCCAGCTCCAGCGGATCTACGGAACCGCGTTTTTCGACAAAAAGGAATTGAAGGAACACCTCCATTTCATCAAGGAGGCCAAGAGGCGGAACCATCGGAAGCTCGGGCTTGCCCTGGATCTCTTCAGCTTTCATGATGAGGCCCCGGGAATGGCCTTTTTTCACGCGAAGGGCATGGAGCTCTGGAACGCGCTACTTGATTATTGGCGGGAGGAGCATCGGGCCGACGGATATGTGGAGACCCAGACCCCCATCATGCTCACCCGCAATCTCTGGGAGAGAAGCGGTCATTGGGAGAATTATCGGGAGAACATGTACTTTTCCCAGATTGACGATTTTGAATACGCGATCAAGCCGATGAACTGCCCCGGAGGAATGCTCCTGTACGGCATGAGGCCCCATTCATACAAGGAACTGCCCATCCGGGCCGCGGAGATCGGGCTGGTCCACCGGCACGAACTGAGCGGCGTGTTGTCGGGTCTCTTCCGGGTCCGGGCCTTTCACCAAGATGACGCACACATCTTCATGACACCCGACATGATCCAGGATGAGATACTGGGAGTGCTGAGGCTCACGGCCCGGATTTACCAGACCTTCGGGCTCGGGTTCCATCTGGAGCTCTCCACCCGGCCTGAGAAGTCCATCGGGTCCGATGAACAGTGGGAGATGGCCACCGAGGGGTTGCGGGCCGCGCTGGATGCGTATGGCATGGACTACAAGATCAATGAGGGGGATGGCGCGTTTTACGGGCCAAAAATTGATTCCCATATTCTCGACTCCCTGAAGCGGACCTGGCAATGCGGGACCATCCAGCTCGACATGTCCCTGCCGGACCGGTTTGATCTGAGCTATGTGGGCAAGAGCGGCGAGAAACTCCGGCCCATCATGATCCACCGAACCGTTTACGGATCCATTGAGCGGTTCTTGGGGATTCTGGTGGAGCATTTTGCCGGACGCTTTCCTCTCTGGATGGCCCCGGTTCAGGCCATCCTGTTGCCGATGAATGACGATCTGGTCCCTTATGCCAAGGAGGTGCGGGCCATCCTCGCCGGCCAGGGCCTGCGCGCGGAGGTGGATGAGCGAACTGAAAGCCTGAACAAAAAGGTTCGGGAGGCTCAGATCAACTACATTCCCCTAATTCTGACCATCGGCGCAAGGGAGAAGGACGCGGGGACACTTTCTGTCAGAACCTTGGATGGCAAGGTGGAACATGGGGTCAGCCATGAGGCATTTCTCAACCGGGTCATGCCTTATATAAAGGAACGGCGGGATATGGAGGGATGATTGTCCGAGAGGGAAACCAAGTTTTTTTTCAAAAAACTTGGGCATCCTTACATTTGTGGGTTTACATTTCAGTTTGCAGTTCCGCCTTCAGGCGGTGCAACACCGCCTGAAGGCGGAATGCCCCCCGAAGGCGGACACTCCTCGTGGCTGACTGAAGGAATGCCGCCCGACTCTGCCAACGAGGA
>JAOZRQ010000709.1 GCA_029940115.1 Desulfobacterales bacterium | reverse complement strand
TCACGCCGAAGTCTCACGCCGAAGTCTCACGCCGAAGCATTGCCGGGGTGAGTTGACAGGAGCCCCCGATCCACGCATCACGAGTCACGCATCAATTCAAAAAATCCGCCGTGATGGTAATCTCTATCGCATCTTTCGCTTGGGAGAGCCACGCGTTAAAGGTCTTGAACTGCTTCTGCTGGATCAGCCGCTCTTTGACCTTCTCCTTCTCCTTGTCAAACTCCTCAGACTCCGGTTCCTTTCTCTCCTTGAACGCGATCACATAATACCCCTTTATCCCTTTGATGACCTCCTTCGGGACTTTCTTCTCGTCCGAAAGGGTGAAGGCGATTTTGGGGATCTCCCGCTCATACCCGATATCAGGAATGGAAGAGGCATTCCGCTTGAAAAAGTCGGTCGTCTTCAGGGTCAGTTCCGCTTTTTCGGCTTCCCCGAGCAGAGACCCGCTCTCCTTCACCGCGGCCAGGAAGTCATTCGCCTCCTTCTCTCCCATCTCCTCCTGTTTCTTCCTTATGAGATTCCGCCGGGCCCGTTTCTCCACCTTGTCAAAAGGTTCTATCTCCTCCGGCTTTTTCTCAATCGGCTGGAAAATGTAATATCCATCGCCGAAATTCTTGATTTCGCTGATCTGCATGGGCGACAGTTCAAACGCGATGGAAGCGAATTTGGAACGGTCTTTGACCCCTTTCCGGGGACCGCTTTTTGTGAAAAAGTCGGTGGTCTTTATTTCAAGTCCCGCGGCTTTGGCCGCCTCTGCCAGATCATCTCCGTCAGAGACAGAATAGTAGAACTTCTCCGCCTCGTCATACGCGATATCCTTTCCCCTGTTCTCGGCCAGCTTCTTGGTGATCTTCTCCTTTGACTCCTCAAGGGAGGCGATCTTTTCCTCATTCACCTTTTCCACCTTGATGATGTGCCATCCGAACTGGGTCCGCACCGGGTCACTGATCTCCCCCGGGCTCATGGAGAATGCCTTGTCAGAAAAGGGTTTGATCATTCTCTTCCTGTTGAACTCCCCAAGATCGCCGCCTTTGACCTTGCTCCCCTCGTCTTCTGAATGGGTTTTCGCCAGTTCGGCAAAATCCTCGCCGGCCTTGGCCTTTTCCAGAATATCAAGGATCGCCTTCTTTTTCTCCGCCTCGACCTCAGGTTTCGCGCCCTTGTCCACCTTCAGCAGGATGTGCCTTGCCTGAACGGTCTTCTCCGTTTTGAACTCACCTGGGTTGGCCTCATAATATTCCTTGACATCTTCCTCAGGGATATCAATCCCTGATGTATGGGCACCCGGCTTGAAATGAAGGAACTGCGCCTTTACTGTGGGGCTTGTCTTGTAGGAGTCCTTCTTCTCCTCATAGTAGGCCTTCACCTCTTCATCGGTCGGCTCAATATCCTTGTATTTGGTCCGTTCAAACAGCACATACTCGATGCTCACCGATGCGTCATTCCATTTGAACCATTCCCGTGCCTCCTGATCCGACACCTTGACATTGCTCAAGATGAACGACTTCAGCTTCTCTCCCAGCATGGATTCCCGTTGCATATGCTCAAAGGATTCCGGGGTCAGCCGGTTGTTGTTCAACAAGTTTCTATAAAGACGATTGCTGAACGCGCCCTCATACTGGAACACATCCATCTTGCGGATTGATTTGGACAGCTCGGTGTCCGTGATCCGGAGATTCAGTTTTTTCGCCTCCTGACGCATGACGGACTGATCAATCAGGCCGTCCATGGCCTGTTTTTCAAGGCGTTTGATCATATCCTCGTTCAGCTTGGCGCCGAACTGGCGGTACCGCTCAACCAGTCTGTTGTATGCCTCTCTGTATTGTTCCGCGGTGATCGGTTCCTCGTTCACAAAGGCGATCCGATCCGCCTTTTCTTGCCGGAAACTGCCGACCCCCCAGAACACAAACACGATGACAATGGCTCCCAGGATGATCTTGATGAGCCAGCTTGAGGCATGTTCCCTCATTAGTCTAAGCATTCCGTTCCTTTCTCCTTATTTCTTGGGTTTTTCCTGATCATAACGGATTTAGAGGAGGTCCGTGAACGTGCCCGTGGACGTGAACTTGGACATTCACGAGCATGTTCACGGACCGAACGCTGCCTCCCCGAAAAGCGTTATAATCAGTTTTTTTCTGAGTACAGGATAAAAGCCTTCTCTTAAGAGCAGGGCTTTTTTTGTCCCGTACAACCAAACCTCTGCCACACAGGCGTCCCGCCATTCAATCCGGATCAATGCCCAGTTCCCGAAGCCGGGCAGCCAGTCGTTCGGCCCGTTGGCGTTCCTGTTCGGCACGTTGACGTTCCTGCTCGGCACGTTGGTCTGCCTGTTCAGCCTGCTTATATGTTTCAAAGCCGGCCGGGATGAGTCTTCCTTCCAGGTCGCACCAGCGAAGCCACTGTGTGTGCATATTTTCAAATGAGCCGTCCCACAGGGTCACGCCCAGCCCCACGCTTCCGAACCACCGGGTCCGTGTCAGAAAGTACCTTTCCTGGCGCAGTTCGTAAACTCGCAAGGGTTTTTTCAGTACCACCTTCAGCGGATCGAACACGACATAGTATGATACGCCGATTTTGGCATATTTCCGCAATTTTTTTCCTGTCTCCCCTCCCTTCTTGTTCGACACAATCTCCACCGTCACCTCCGGCGGCTTGCCGTAGTTGAAAAGAAAATAGCAACGGTTTCCCTTGGGCCACGGGTCATCCGGGGCCTGCACGTCCATGCTCAGAAACATGTCTGGAACCACGGGCGGCTCATACGGAGTTCTGAAAATCCCGACATTGGCGGACGCAACAAACGGGCGTCCGGGTCTCCAAGACGTGTAGAGTGGTTCCGTCAGCAGGCGCATCTGTTTTTCGGAAAAAATGTTGTCCACAGGGGTGTCATCCTCCGTAACAACCCCGCTCAGATCCGGTGTGTCGCCAGACACATCCGGAATGATCAGGGCTTCTGCCATTTCTGCCATTGTTCCTCTCCCATGTAAATCAGTTTAAAGAGTTTGTGAGTTTAAAGAGTTTGATGAGTT
>JAOZRQ010000708.1 GCA_029940115.1 Desulfobacterales bacterium | reverse complement strand
ACTGTCTCAGCGAGCCTTTGAAATTGAACTCTTCGGTAAATGTGAACATGTCTTCGTCAATGTTGCCGTTTTCATCAATGAGCGAGGCAAAAGATTCCAAGGCTTTCTCAACGACAGCATTTTTTGATATGACGCTTATGTCACTTTGGCACTTCCGGAAATATTCCTCTGTCTGTGCTTTTTTGATCTCCTGAACAATCCTCAGCTTTTCAAAAGCCGCCTGCCTAAGCGTGGCAGTTGTTTCCATGAGAATTCCCATGTTCGCCTTGCGTTCCGCCAAAAAATTCCTGATCTGCGTCTTTTTGAGTTCCCGCACACTTTCCAGTTGTGCGAAAGCCAGATCTGACAGGGCAGTGCCGGAATTCACCACTGAAATGATCCCTATGGCAGTAAAAGGCACGATGCCGGCAGTTAAAAAAGCCGCCATCAGTTTTGTTCTGATTTTCATGTTTCTGAGCATTTTGTCATTCCTCAACCCTCAACCTCGATCCTTAAGCCAAAGCACCTCATTCCTGAATCCATGTCTCCATGTCGGCTGTGAAGATCCCCTGTGTGTGCAGCCATCTTTCGACATCCTCTGAAAATCCCTTCGCACTCAGATACACAGCGCACAGGGAGAGGGGCTGTCTCAGGGAGTCCTTCAGCAGACCCACCTTGCTGAGAAAGAATTTTGCATCGTCCATGGTCGGCGGATTTTTCTCATTCCTGTTCTTGGTCTCGAAAACCAGTGCCCGGCAGATGTCCCCGTCCCGGCCTGTCGCCACCACATCCAGTTCCCCGGGGATCACTCCGGGGGTGTTCAGGAGGTAGTTCATCCATACCCTGTCGAACCTCGTCGTTTCGCACGCGGAGATGGCCTTCCCAGTCTCCTCCGGATCGGGATTTTCCAGGAGGGGACGCAGACGCTGCCTGAAATTCTTCAGGGGGCCCCTCTTTTTTCTGCACGAACTGAGCTCCCGCCAGACAATCAGTTCGAGCATCCGCCCCCTCAGTTCCGAGAGCCGGCCCTGAAGCGACCTTCTGTCCCTTTCCAGTTCCCCCACCCTTGCGGAGAGTTTCTCCCTCACGCTGATCTTCTTCCGACATATCTCATAAAGGTACCGGTCGTGGAAGATCAGATACAGGATGTCGTCGGATATTCCCCTGTAGTGGTAGTCCGTGCTTCCCCTCGTGACCAGGTCCCCGTATTCCAGGGCCGAGAGCTTCTTTTCGAGCAGCGGCTCATCCTCGGGGGGCCATCCGAGTTCGTCCAGAATCTCGTCCCTTCCGAGTTCCCTGTCCCGCTCGCGGGAGAGAAGGAGAAGTATCTGCTTCCCGTATCTGTCATTCGCCTTCTTCAGGGAGATGCGGATGTATTCCAGCCATGTGACATGCAGCTCACTGTCCCTGTCCGTGATCTCATTGGTGAACGTCATCACCGCACCCCGGATGTCCGAAAAATCACGCCCCGACCATCCGCTTCCCAACAGTGACGCGATGTAATAGGGATCGCTCCGGGTCATTCTGTTCACAGCGAGTGCGACATCCTCAGTGATGTCGATGTTGTGGCGGGCCGCGTATTTGCAAACCGCCTCCATCCCGTCCTCAAACGTCAGGCGTGACGAAACCGGTGTTCTCCTGAGCCTGCCGCCGACGAACATCTCCTCCATCATCTGCGTCATCCACCCGACATAGCTTCCGGATACCAGCATCGGGGCAAATTTCAGCTCCACAAGCCCGTGAAAGGCCCCGGGCAGATTGACTGCCTGGACGGTTTCCTCTTTGTCTTTGTAAACATATTCGGTCATGTATTGGATTTCGTCAATCATGATTAGAAAGAACCTGTTGTCATACCCCGCAAACCATGAGGGGGAGCCGAAGGCCAGCTTCATGGCCTGGTGTTCGTTCTCCTTTTCCAAATAGTTTCCGAAGTCCTCGATGCGGCGGAGAATGTTCTCATTGCCGACCTCCCTTGCCTTGCTCTCAAGGATGCGCCAGTTCCACGGCTCGTTGTTCCAGGCAAGAGGCGTCCGCGTCAGAAATGACAGATACTGGCTCAGAAAGGTGCGGATGTAGTCATCCGAAAAATGGAGCAGCCAGACGTTCTGATCGTTGACCTCGAAATAGAACGGGACAACCTTGCTCTCCCTGTTCCACAGGATGTTGAACAGACGCTGCATGATGGCCGTCTTTCCGCATTTCCGCCGGCCCAGCAGCGCGCGGGATTTGGCCAGCTTCCGGGGAATCTTGTCCACCCAGTTCAGCAGCAGTTCCATCTCCTGCCTCCGTCCGCAGAACAGTGACGGGTCTCCTATTCTCTCCTCAAGCACATAGATCATTTGGTTCATCCTCCAAAAGTTTTCCGAGCCTTGGCAGAGTCCCCTGTTTCCGAGCATGCCGAACTGCAAGCTTGGCACTCCGGAGCAGTTTTGAAACCCAAGTGTCTGTGGTGCGACAGTTCCGTGCGGGCAGTTATGAGACCCGCAACCTGACCACATGCCGCAAACACAGGGAGGCGGCCTCCGACCTGTCAGTCCTCGCAGGTCTGCGCTCATTGACGACGCTTGCGAACATTCATCTGATTTCACCATGTCACCCGTCCCCGGCCCCTGACGGAGGAGGATTCTCCGAAGGGTTCTCCCGTCACCGTTCAAACCCGATTCGGTACTTTGTCCACAGGGCTTCGCACCGACCACACAGCGCATGGCAGGCACACCCGTGTGGGGACTGGCAGGAACATGCCAGATATTCAAGTAACTTACTTAATATACTAAACAATGCGACTTCGTGTCGCATTATAGTCGGGTGGCCAGGAGGCTCTTGCGAGGCCCGGGCTCACGCCAGCAGCATAGGTGCGGTTTCCACAATAAAATCATCAGTTTGAGGTAAGCAGAAAATAACGTCTTCACCTTTTGAACGGAAATGTTTATACTGTTTTTGTATTGCACGAAAATCGGTATCAATAGCTATCACCTCACCATCAGTTACTCTGAAATGATTATCATCCACAGGCTCTGTGAGATAGTTTTTCAGTAAAATAAACTGAGCAGG
>JAOZRQ010000707.1 GCA_029940115.1 Desulfobacterales bacterium | reverse complement strand
GCGTGACATGTGATGCGTGACATGTGATGCGTGATGCGTGACATGTGATGCGTGACATGTGATGCGTGATAAAGTGAATTATGAAACGAATCACGTTTCACGAATCACGTTTCACGAATCACGTTTCACGAATCACGTTTCACGAATCACGAATCACGTTTCACCAATCCTGAATGAAAACAACGGCGGGGATGAGTGATGCTAAAAAAATCTGATACTGCCAGACTCAGAATTCCAGGTCTCAGATCTTTCAAATCTGATGATGCAACGGCCGAACAGGCCCCCAAGAAAAAGGCGACAGTCACCCACCTGAAGGTGACGGATCGGCGAGTCGCCCCCAAAAAAAATGACGTCGCCTTGAGATTGAAACTCCAGAAGATCGGCAACAAGATATACGCGGCCAAGAATCTGGATGAGATACTGATCAGCATGCTTGATGAGTTCACCGCGCTGTTCAATGCGGAAAGAATAACGATTTATGTGTATGACGGGGAGACCCGGGAGCTGGTGTCACGGGTCAAATCCGGAAACGAGATAAAGGAGATCCGGATCAATGTGGCACCGGACAGCATCGTCGGGTATGCCGCGCACAAGCAGAAACTCGTGAACATCAGAGACGTCTATGATGACAAGGCACTCTCGGCCCTTGATTCCGGGCTGAAGTTCGACAAAAGCTGGGATGAGAAGACAGGATATGCCACAAAACAGGCACTTGCGCTCCCCATATTCTTCCAAAAGTATCTGATGGGCGCCATCCAGCTGATCAACAAGAAGAATGGCAAATCCTATTCGCCCATAGATGAGAAGGTCGCCAGCGAACTGGCCAGAATGATCGGCATCGGCCTGTACAACCACAAACGTGCCAAGCGGACCGCGGACAACAAGTTCAAATACCTGCTTGAAAACCATCTGCTGACCCCCAAGGAGCTCAAAAAGGCAATGGTTGACGCGGACAAGCGGAGAGACCCCATAGAAGTGTTCCTGATCAACACCCTCAAAATCCCGAAGAAGGACATCGGCAAGTCCCTCGCGGGATATTACAACGTGCCGTTTGCAGAATATGATGATGACACGCCGATCCCAAAAAGTCTTCTCAAGGGGCTGAAGGAGACCTTTTTGCGGAAGAACATATGGGTCCCCCTGCGCATTGAGGGGGACAAAATCGTCGTCGCGGTGGATGACCCCCAGAATTTCCAGAAAATCAATGAAGTCAAGACCGTCTTTCCCAACAATCCGGTCGAGTTCCACATCGCATTGAGAGACGACATCTCCGAATTCATCAATCTTTTCACTGGCAAAAAGAAGAAGGTCGAGCAGGTGGATCTCGACATTGACGCCATCTCAGATGAGCTGATGAAGGGGGTGGAAGATGATGACATAGCAGACGAGGAGAGTGACATCGTGTCCGAGGAGAGCGGCGCGGTGGTGAAGCTCGTCAACAAGATCATCATTGATGCAAGGGAGAGGAACGCGTCCGACATCCACATCGAACCATATCCCGGAAAGAAGGATGTCAGGGTCCGGATCCGGATTGACGGCGCGTGCCAGGAATACGGCATAAGAATACCTTACAGCTACAAGGCCGCACTCATATCCCGCATCAAGATCATGTGCGGTCTCGACATCGCCGAACGACGCAAACCCCAGGACGGCAAGATCCAGTTCAAAAAATTCGCCCCGGGCAGGGAGAACGACATCGAGCTTCGTGTGGCGACCATCCCGACCCAAGGTGCGATGGAGGACGTGGTCATGCGGATCCTCGCGGCGGGCGAGCCGATTCCCCTTGAGAAGATGGGGTTTTCAAAGGACAACCTCAAGAACTTCATAGGCATCATCACAAAACCTTATGGCATCATCTTCGTCTGCGGGCCTACAGGTTCCGGAAAGACCACCACCCTTCATTCCGCGCTGAAATACATCAACAAGACCGAGACCAAGATATGGACGGCCGAGGACCCGGTGGAGATCACCCAAGGCGGCCTGAGGCAGGTGCAGGTGCAACCGAAGATCGGGTTCGACTTTGCAACGGCCATGCGTGCGTTCCTCCGGGCCGACCCGGACGTGATCATGGTGGGGGAGATGCGGGACAAGGAGACCACATCCATCGGCATCGAAGCCTCTCTCACGGGCCACCTCGTCTTCTCCACCCTCCACACCAACAGCGCACCTGAGAGCGTGGTCCGCCTGCTGGACATGGGGATGGATCCCTTCAACTTTGCGGACGCGATGCTCGGGATCCTTGCCCAACGTCTGATCCGAACACTCTGCAAGGATTGCAAGGAACCTTACAATCCCCCAAAAGAGGAATTTGACCAACTGGTCCGAGAATATGGCGATGAAATCTTCGAAAAGGACGGCATCGCGGAACATTCGAAGGATCTGACCCTGTTCCGGGCAAGAGAGGGGGGCTGTGAAAAGTGCAGTGGGACCGGATATCGGGGCCGAATGGGAATCCATGAGCTGATGGAGGGGACCGACGAACAGAAGGCGCTGATCCAGACCCAGGCACGGGTGGAGCAGATGCGGGTTCAGGCCTTGGCCGACGGCATGAGGACATTGAAGCAGGATGGTGTGTCAAAAGTGTTTTACGGGTTCACCGATCTGATCCAAGTGAAGAAAGTCTGTATCGCTTGATCAAGCTGTAAGCTCCAAGCTCCAAAATCACAGCTTGCAGCTTACCTGATTATAACGCTTTTCGGGGAGGCCACTCTGCCCGTGAACGTGAACTTGAACCTGAACCAAACGTGAGCATTCATTTGCGGGCGGGCAGACATAAGTTCAAATTCACGGTCTCCCCTGAAAGGTGTTTGAAAACACCTGTTGCCCCTCTGCCCATGCCCCAGTTTCGGGCAGGGGCACGTGCAGGGGAGTTTTCAAACACCTTCTAAGGGACTCGGAAAAAACGCATTATCCGTGAGAATTCTCAGAGGAGTGCTGAAATGAGCCCCCAGGCGACATTTTAGCGCCCGCTGAAATGCTAAAATGTCGCCTGGGGGCTCATTTCAGCACTCCCTTCCACTCCTTTCCGGAACTGA
>JAOZRQ010000188.1 GCA_029940115.1 Desulfobacterales bacterium | reverse complement strand
TGCGGATCACAATTCCCAGCCCGTGTCGGAGACCACAAAAACCGTTAGAACCAGGCATGGTTCAAACGGATTTGGCAATTTGAACCAAACAGGAGAGGTGACGCAACAGCCATTCAATGACATTGCAATGATATTGTTTTTGAGAAACAATGACATCGAAATGTGATTATCATGCAGTTACATGAATTCAATCCATGGTGGAAGATATCGGAAATCCCTGAGGAACTGACCGGAAAGCGGCGTGAGATACTCGCGGAGATCATCAGCTATCTCGATTACCGGCAGATACTTCTTCTTTTCGGCATCCGAAGGGCCGGAAAGACCACGCTGATGCATCAATTGATCACCCACCTGTTGGAAGACTTGGAACCGAATCCATTTCATATCCTATATTTTTCTTTTGATTGGCAGGATCATTCGCTGGATCGGGTGCTTGACATTTATCAGACTGACATCCTGAAGGGGGAGATCAGATCAAAGGAGCGGATTTACCTTTTTATTGATGAGATACAGAAGCTGAAGGACTGGCCCAACAGAATGAAAATTCTGTATGACCGCCATCCGAACATGAAAATTGTTCTGTCCGGATCGGCTGCCCTGCCGCTTCAACGGGGGACAAAGGAGAGCTTGGCCGGACGTTTTTTTCAATTTCACATCACTCCTTTCTCTTTTGGCGAGTTCATCGAGTTCAAAAGCGTCTCCATAGACAAAACAAGGGAACATCTGTATGAACGGGAGATGAAGATTCTGTTTGGAGAGTATCTGAACATCGGCGGATTCGTCGAGGCGATCCCTTTTTCGGAGGCCGCTCGCAAGAAATATTTCAAGGAGAGCCTCCTGGAGCGCGTGATTTACAGAGACATCCCGGAGACCTTTCAGATCGCCAATCCCGGCCTGCTTTTTCGGCTGATGGACATCTTTGCCGACATACCCGGCATGTATCTCGACTACAAACATCTGGGCAACGACCTGAAAACGGATCAGCGCACGATCGCAAGCTATGTCTCCTATCTGACCTATTCGCTGTTGTTGAGGAAACTGTACAATTACTCACCCAATCGCCTGACCAGCGAAAAAAAGCTGAAGCGTGTCTATCTCTCCAACACCGCCTTTCTCTCCGCCCTGACATCGGGAAAAGCCGGAGCTGATATGATGATGGAGACGTTTTTCACAGATTTTTTCAAGGCGAGATTCTTTTACAGAACATCAAGGCAGGAAGAGGTGGATATCGTTGTTGACAATGGGAATGCCATCATCCCGGTGGAGGTGAAGATCAGGGAGAAAATCAGGCCTGATGATCTCAGGACAGTGAAAAAATTCATGGCGCGTTTCCCTTGCGAACAAGGTCTCCTCATTTCAAAACATGACGAAAAGGTCATAGAATGCGATGGTCAGACCATCACCATTCTTCCATATTGGAAGTATTGGTCAATCAATGACATCTGCAAGGCTTGAAGGACCCGTGCCCCAAGCCCATGCCCGTGTTTCTGAATCAGGCCGAGTATGCAAGGCAGATAGGGAAAACAGCGATGTCTGATTTTCGGTATGTTTACAAAGCCGATTTTGCCACAGAGTTTGTTTCTGCAAAGGACGACCACCTGAGATTTGTTCTCAGGGCGATAAAACCTTCACGAATTTCCTGACTATAACGCTTCTCTGTCCGTGAACGTGAACCTGAACTTGAACAATTCATTTGCGGCCAAGTTCACGTTCAAGTATAAGTTCAAGTTCAAGTTCAAGCGAAATTCAAACAGGAGTGTAAAATGAAAAAAAATTCCATGATGATCATCAGTTGGTGCATCCTCCTTCTCTTTCAGGGAATCGCATGTGCCGAACCCTACAAAAAGGATGTATTCCCCCCAGACAAAGTATTCAAGGGCCTGTTTGAGCAGATCGGACACGGGAATGTGAAATTTGAGCGGACTGTGGGGAAAAAGAAGGATGGCGAGGGGAATTACGTCTTATACTATCAGTTGAAAGATCTGAGAAAGAATTCCCTCCACAACGAGTCAATGCCCGTCATCCACTTGGACAACAAGATATGGATATCGTATCCCTATTCTGAGGGGGAGATGGCGGACATGTATGTGATCTTGGAGGATGTGAAGTAAATGCCCCTGACAGACATCAAGGCCGTCAGCGAATATGCGCGCAGGATGGTTTCAGAATCCCCGAACCGGATGACGCCCGTGGCCCTGGAAAACGCCATGGCCCATAGGTTTGCCATTCAGGAGCAGTCGGGAAGCCCACGACGCTGAAATGCAGGGCGATCCCCTTCCCTCTGATGAAAGCGGATTGCCCTGATGTATCCAGAAGATCACCCATCACTTTTTCTTCTTGGGGTGACATTTTTTGCAAGTCTGCGGGGCAACCTTTGTCTTGTTCTTCTTGTTGTAATCCTTGTGGCAACCGACGCAGTTGTCATGCACCGCATTGGCATGATATTCACGCTTCTGCGGTTTTTTCATGCCTTTCGCCTTTTTGCCTTTGATCTCTCCGGGCTTTTTATGGCATTCCATGCACTTTTGCACGGCATCACCCATTTTCAGATCGTTCAGCGGTTCAGCCTTGCCATCTCCGTCCTTGTCAACATGGTGACATTCGCCACAACCGATTTTGTAATCCACATTATGCTTCTTATGGGTGAAGTTGACGATGCTTTTCTTGTGCTTGTAATCGCCTTTCATTTCAAACTCATCCTTCACCTCAGTTCCCGCATAAATACCGGCAGCGACAAACAGTGTCGCCATTCCGACAATCAGTGCCACGATCAGTAAAGACCTTTTCTTCATATGTTTCACCTCCTTTCCGTAATAAGGCCTCCCGAAGATCGGGAGGCTCGTTTCCAAATTTCCGGTTATTTATCAGAGAGAATAAGCCTTGTCAATAAAAAAAAGCTTTTAAAGTTTGTAGTTCCGCCTTTAGGCGGTGCCACACCGCCTAAAGGCGGAACTACAAACTTTTCGCCTTAAATTTACAGACACCGTTCATTTGATTTTCATCACCAATTTTTTTGGGAAGGATGTTTTTGGAAGGGTGATGAAGGAGGGGTGAAGGAAGGGTGAAGAAGGATGACTGTCAATTTTCAATTGTCATCCTTTGGCAACAGGTAACTCGCATCTCCTGGTTGCATTCCCATCACCATGACTTCTATGATTGTCCGGATGTCACTCTGGGACATCCCCTCTTCAAGCGCGACTTTTACCGCGGCTTCAATTTCCTTTTTCCTTTTCAGGGTTCTCATCAATGCGAGTTCGCTTTTTGCCTCCGCGGCGATAATCTTTTCAATCAGAGATGTCCAGTCTTTGAAATCAAGTTTGCATATCTCCTTAATATCTTCCCTGATTACAGCAACCCTGTTACTCAATGCTTGGACTTCATCCAGCAGGGGTCTCAACAGTTCTCCCATTTCGGGATCTGAAAGAAACATGTCAATTCTTTTGTCCTCCAAATTCAGTCCCAAAATTTTAGATAATAGCGTTTTATGTGCCATTTTTTTTCAAGATCAAGAATCAGTAAAGCTAAAACCCGCCCGTTGCTCGGTCCGCCCGTTGCTCGGTTCGGATTGGCAAATCCGAGCCATCTTCATCACCGCCGGATTTGGCAACCCCGCGGGAGCTTGGGAGGAGAATCCGCCCGTTGCTCGGTCCGCCGTTGCTCGGCTCGGATTGGCAAATCCGGGCCATCATCCGCCCGTTGCTCGGTTCGGATTGGCAAATCCGAGCCATCTTCATCACCGCCGGATTTGGCAACCCCGCGGGAATTTGGGAGCCAGATTTATCAATCGGCGTGAGCTTGAGAAGATAAAGAAACCCGGTTTCGCTCTCAGGGAGTTGAGCGATCAGGTTTCGACGATGTGGCACTGTGCCAGAAACCGGGTTTATCTTCATCACGCCTCACGTTTTACGTTTCATCCGCATTATCCTCATCAGAACGCTTCTTGCCAAAAATTCTGGCCCCCAAGATACTGATCTCATACAACAACATCAGCGGAAACGCCATCATCAGCTGAGTGACAACATCCGGCGGGGTCAAAATCGCCGCGCCCGCGAAGAAGATGATAATGGCGTATTTTCGCTGTTTCTTCAGAAACTCGACGGAGACAACACCCAATCTGGCCAGAAAGGTAAGCAGGAGCGGAAGCTCAAAGACCAGTCCGAATGCAAGCAGCAATTTTGAGGAGAAGCTGAGATACTCCTTCATGGAGGGGAGCGCTTGGATGTTCTCATTGGCAAATCCCAAAAAGAATCTGAAGCCGAACGGAAAGACGACGAAATAGCCGAAAAGCGCACCGCCGATGAAAAATACCGAAGAGAGGAACACGACGGGGATCATCATCCGCCTCTCCTTGGTAGAGAGCCCCGGGGCCACGAACATCCAGAATTGGTACAAAATGACCGGCATCGCCAGCATCAGGCCGCCCAGAAGCGAGACTTTCAGATAGGCGAAAAACGCCTCTGGCAACCCCGTGAAAATCAGTTTGTCTCCCTTTCCCATCACTTGCACAAGGGGATGGATCAGAATCTGAAACAATGTCTCCTTGAATCCGTAACAGAGACAAAACCCGATCCCGGCAGCCGCAAAACAGACAATCAGCCGATCCCGCAACTCTTCAAGATGTGCGGTAAAGGGCATTTTATCTTTTTCATGCATCTGAGGTCCCTTTTGTTTGTTTGTTCTCTTTTTCAAAGGAAACCGGAACAATCGGCGTCTTCTTCTCAAGTTCACCATCGCCGGCTGTTTTCTCCTTGCCAGAAGTCTTCTTCTCAAGTTCACCATCGCCGGCTGTTTTCTCCTTGCCAGAGGTCTTCTCAGCATCCTCTTTTTTCTCAGGGAGAAGAACCGGAGATTTCTGTTCAATATCGGCCGGGGTCATGTCAATCGTCTCTTTGATTTCATCGTTCACATCATCAAATGCTCTTCTGACCTCGTTGATCTCCGTCTCAATTTCCATGGATTCCTTCAACTCAGTGGTGGCTCTTCTGAACTCGCCAATAGCACGGCCCAAAGACTTTGCCAGTTCAGGAAGCTTTCTGGGGCCGATCACAATCAGGGCCACCGCCAAGATCAAGATCATTTCAGGCATACCGATGCCGAACATGGAATAACTCCTTTATGTCGTTTGTCAGTTTACCATCAGTGTAAACTTGATCTTAAGCAAATGGACAAGAGTAAGAGCAAGAGCTTGGTTCTTTTGAAAGGGGAATCCCTAAGTTTACACTGATGGTCAGTTCACATTTTGCTCATACCTGCCCATGACTGGCAGGGATTTAAGGATGTCAGAATATCAGTAAGTGTAAACTTAAGCCTGAGTGACAAATTTTCCGGCATATTTCCTTGCCCGTGTCAGGAACGGGCAGGGTTGTTCCTTAAGTTTACACTGATGGTCAGAATATATACTGCAAGATGCCCTGTGTCAAGTGATTGATAAAAAGCTGAAGAAAACAGTTTCCCACGCAAAAAAAACCGGCTTTTTCCGCCAAGGAAGAAGTTGGCCCATTCGGAAAAAAGAAACCCGGCTTCTGCCAAGGGAGAAGTCGGCCCATTCGGAAAAAAGCCGGGTTTCTACCTCCCCCGTTTCAGAACCAGCAGATACAGATTCCCCCGATGTTGCATGTGGCCTGCCGCGATTTCCGCATAAGCCCCGCTTCCCCAGAACAGGTCCGCCCGTCCTGGGCCCCGGATGGCTCCGCCGGTGTCCTGGTTCAGGACAAAGCGGGTGCAACCAATCCATTCGGTAATTTTTCCCGCGCCATCAATGAGCGGCTTCTGGGTTTCCACAAAGGAGAGTCCGGCCATGGGAAAGACGCGGCGGTCCACCGCAATGGCGCGGCCCGGGGTCAAAAGCACGTTCAACGCGCCAAAGGGACCCTCCTCCTTAATGCTGAAAAAGACATAGCTCGGGTTGTAATTCAAAATCCGGTCCACCTCATTCGGATGATCCCGCAGATAGGCCCGGAGTCTCTGCATGGACATCTCCTTTCTCGGGATTTTTCCCTCCTCTATCAGCAACTTGCCGATACTCCGGTAGGGGCGTCCGTTCTGGCTGTGATAGTTGATGTTGATGGTCTCCCCGGTATCCAGGCGGATCTTTCCAGACCCCTGTATCTGGAGGAAAAAGAGATCCAGCCGGTCATTCACCCACGCAAGGGCCTCTGCCCTCCCCTCAAGTGCGCGTGTGCCATCAATCTTCCTGCGGTCGTGATAAGGGACAAAGCGATTCCCGGCAAGCCTGCCTGTGATCTTCTTTCCTTTAAATTCCGATGAGAACGCGGAAAGATCAATGGTGATCAGATCATCCGGATGGCCGTAAACCGGAAATCGGCATTCACGGCTCTTCCTGAGACTGCCATGGAGGAGCGGTTCATAATATCCGGTGAAAAGGACCTTTCCTGTGTCATTGGAACCTGCGGACTTGTAAACGAGGTAATCCGATTCGACAAATTTTTTCATATGCTGGCTTGAGGGTCTGGTCTTGATAAACCGCTGAAAATGTTCCAAGGACCGGATCATATGGCTGGCATCAACGGTCTCCTCTCCGAAGGTGAAGGTTCGGTTCGCCGGAACCCGCCTCAGATATTTGAGGCTCTGGGAGATGCCATGGGCCAAGCCGTCATACCCCATGTCATCGGCAAATTCCGGATATTCGGATGGGGAGAGCTTGATCAATGGAAATTTGAGAGCCTGCTTTTTGGTAGCGCATCCTGCAATCATCAGTGAGAACAGAACCGTGATAAGGGTAAACAATGTCAGTAGATCTAAAAGGACAAAGAAACTCGGTTTCTGAGATGGTGCCGCGTCATGGAAACCTGACCGCCCAATCCCCTGAAGGCTGAAACTGGGTTTCTTTCTCATCAAACTTTCAGATCTGCTGAATGTCTCTTTTTTCATGGGACGTTCCTTTCCACAGAGATACCATCTCATCATTCGGTTAATGAAAACCGACTTTTGTCAATTCAATTTGCTGTGTACAGGACAAAAAGTTGTGACGGGCAAGAACCCGGCTTTTTCCCAAATGGGCTGACTCCTCCCTGCCCGAAAAAGCCGAGTTTCTTTTCCCGCTCATTTTTTTGTCCTGTACACAGTTCAATTGGGCGTATTTATGAGTTGGGGAGTCCCGTGGGGACTGCTGAAAATAGCCCGGCAATTCATTGCCGGGGTGAGTTGGCAGAAGCCCCAAGTCCCGTAAGGACGACTGAAATGTCTCATTGTGTTTCAACAAGTCCACGGGACTGAACAAAAAATTATGTCCGACCCCTTTCACAAGTCCCTGCGGGACAATGAGAGAACGATCCCCCAACTTGTGAATGCGCCCAGTTCAATTTGCAAATGAACTGAATAGCACGTTCGGATGTGAATTTCAATGCTTTTCTGGGCATCTTTACATTTTACCTGAAAAGTGGTTCACACTTTCAGGTGAATGGAAAAGTTTGTAGTTCCGCCTCTCCGCCTGAAGGCGGAACTACAAACTTTTCAGCTTGAAAAAGTGTAAACCCATAAATGAAGGACGCCCTTTTCTGGAAAAATCTGGCATCTGATTTTTTTTTGTGTTCAATGAATCACTCCCACTCCGCCAAATCCGCCCGGAAGATCCGAATCCGCCTCAAAATCGCCTCCCGTTTGATGTTGAACCCGATCATCCCGGCCAAGATGACGGATCCGAGTCCCACAAGCAGGATCCCCTTGCCCAGAGTCTGCCTGGAATAGAAGAGGATCAACTGCCCGGCCACATTCACCACCATGAAGATGACACCGGCGTGGAGGAATGCCCGGATCCGCAGGGAGACACCCGCTACCACGCCGATGAGGCTCAGGGCCAAGGCGATCACAAAATGAGACAACTCGGGGCGCAGAAAAAAGTCGAGGGTCGCGCAGACATACAAGGCGATGATTCCAGCGAGCCGGATGCCGCTGAGGGTGTCCCGCTTCAGTTCCTTCCGGTGCAGGTGGGCGAGGATCAGGACGCTCAGGGCCGCGGGGACCACATAAAGCTGAATCAGATGGGCGCGGTCCACCCAGGCGGGTATCCAGAGATAGATGGCCGCATTCAGGGTGAGTGTTCCGAGATACAAGGCTACGGAACTGCCGGAGGTGTGGCGCAGGGAGAGATAGAGCGCACCCATGGCCAATAGCGTTCCGCAGGTGTGGGCGGAAGCTTGGAGAGGAACGGTGGTCAGGGCCAGCAGGGGCGTCACCAGAACGACCCGCAACAGGGTTGCGGAAAGCACGTCGGACGAGGCGAATCGTTGCAACATGAAGATTCCCCAAGCACCGCCGATGATTGCGGCGGTGTCCCATCCGCCTGCCGGGGTCAGACCAATGCAGAGCAAGCGGAGATAGAGGCCGGCCATGCCTGCCAGCACGGATGCCCCGTAAATTCCGCCGGGGGCTTGGGAACGATGCCCCCTCCGGATTCCGAATCCGATCAGCAGAATGGCGGCGGATAGGGCAACCGTACCATGAATCCATGCGTCTTCAGGACGCGTCCCCCTATCAAGCTGTTGCAGGAAGACCAAGAAGTGACATCCCCATTCCCCCAGCGCCACGACGGTTTCAAATGAAAGATTCCGGAACAGATGCCGGTTGAGGAAGGTGTGGGCCGGCACACGCTTTTTGAGACGCTCCCGCAACAGGGTCAATAGCGAGAGGACCAGCGACATTTGCAACGCATACCAGGGAAAGAGGAGTCGGAGCCTGTCAAACTGAGCGTTGAGCAGGGGCCATATATGCCACAGCACGAGCCCCTCTGTCTTGTCCGACGGGACCCAGACCAAGGGCCAAGTGTGAAGCAGCACGAGGAGGAGGAGCCGGGCCGTCCACAAGAGTGTGGGGGAATGACGCTGGCAACTCAGCCCGCCAAAGACCCCGGTCAGCAGGAGCAGGGTCAGCAACGTCTCGCCGAGAGAGGCCACCGGGATGAAGAGGAGCGCGGGGATTACGAGCCAAGGGGAGACGTTCAGCCAGTGTGAGAGGGCGGTTTGAAATTTGAAACTTGAAACTTGAAACTTGGGGCTTGAAACTTGAAACTTGGGATTTGAAACTTGAAACTTGAAACTTGAAACTTGGCATTTGACATTTGACATTTGGGGGGACGGACAACGGACAACACCCAACGAACAACGGACAGTGAGGAGCAGAAGGCCGCTCCAGAGGGCTAGGGCCAAGGGCAGGTGAGAGAGGGAGGAATGGAGATGGATCCATGTCAGCATCATGATGAAGAGGGATAGGAGGAGCGTGTGCGCGGTCAGGAGAATCGGGTGAAGCAGAAACAGGTGCAGGAAAGACGCGGTGAGCATCACGGCAATCCACATCAGGAAACGATGCGGAAAGCCGGCCCTGAGATCAAGCAGCTCGACTCCATCGGTTATGAAGAGCAATATCAGCCATATCCCCATGAGCATGGCGGGCCAGAAAATGAATGGCTTCGTCAGATCATGGGGTCGCCATCCCATGCCGGATGAAAAGGCGGGCCCGAAACGACGCCACAGGGGGACGACACATAGAAGCAGGTTCGCCCATATCAGTATGCTGACCACAAATTCGATGAAATCCTGGCCATGGATTTCTCCGAAAAGGAGCGTACCGGCCCAAGTCATCACCAATGTGGCAATCCAAGGAAATCCTCGCCAACCGCTGTTTCGGAGCATCAGAAAGAGGTAGAGCGAGAGGAATGCCCAGTAAGGCCATCGGAGAAATGTCTGGGGGGTCAGCGTCAGGATCGGATGGGCCGTGATGAGCAGAAGCCCGGCCCAAGGCCACACCGCAGGGGAGACGGCCCATCTCAGAAAACGTGAATTGAAGCGGGGGAGAAGGATGTTGGCGATCCCCCACAAGGCATAGCCCCAAGAGGTGTAAAGCGTGAAACGGGGGGAATGAAGCGTGAGGAGCGAGGCGTGGGACTTGGCGTCCATGATGGGGGAGAGGAGGGCGGTGACAAAGCCGGTGAGCATGAGGAGGATGCCCGCACCTCGCCAGTGATGGGCTTGGGGCAAGGCTTCGGAAAGAGGGAAAAGGGTGATCCCCATGATGAGGAAGAACCCTGCACCATAGGCATCGGCCGTCTCTCCGTGCATGATTTGGGCAAAGAGCGGGACGGCTTTCAGAAAAGCCCAGCAGTAGAGCAGAAGTGCCGCAGCCCTCATCGAATGTCGGATTTGAGGGTCCGAAAAAGGGTAGTCCTGCACAAGTAGTGATGAATGAGATTCAGTGTCCTGACATTCGGGGGACTGAACGGGATTCATCACTACCTCTGCAGGACCACCCGAAAAAGAAGTCTCGGACGCCGCTTCAGAACCGGGGATCCCTCTCTTATCCCGCATCCCTGCCGTTCTGATGATGGCGTTCAACGCCGTCAGTGCCAAGCTGAGACTGGCGATTGCCAGCCAGATGTCGGTGTCGGAAGGCCAGAGGGTAAACGGCTCAGCCTTGTGGAAGATGAAAAGATACAGCCACAACATCGTCAGGCTGGCGGAGAGGATGCCGATCATCCCCCATACGCGGCTACGGATGGTGTGATTCGCCAAGAGGATTCCGGGGCTGGCCAATCCGAGGGCAAGGATGGCGGTTCCGCTAAGATTCCGGTCCGAGTCGGCCCATACCAGGATCACCGCTTGTGCCGCTGCTGTGAGAGCCAGGATGACGGCGGTCTCTGTCAGGGGCTTCCGATACAGACTTTGGGCGAAGGGGATGGAGAGACGCTTATCTTTGATCGCCCGACGGTTCAACAGCCATGCCAGCCCACACAGACCAAGACTGAATACCGCGAAGGTCAAGCCAGTTCGGGGATCGCCCAGGATATCACGGATATCGGTGATGCCCAAGATGCCGGCATGGATGATTAGCGTGATCATTGTCAGAATCGCCAGGACCATATAACTGTGCCAGCGTCTGTCATAACAGATCCCGGAAGCGTAGAGAAACGTCCCGCCGATGATCAGCGCAGGCAGGGCAGAGAAGGTCGGCATATTCAGCCAGTCGTATATCGTGGCAACTCCTCCTGAAAGGGTGATCAGACATGCGGTCTGAAACGTCCGTTGTTCCATGAGACGCCGCCCCCCGGCAAGACCATGGCCGCCCGTGAGCCGCAACATATCAGCGACGCGGCGGGTGAACGGGTGATCTCGGATCACTCGGATGAGGGTCCACGTCAGAAGGGCATATAAGGTGGCGATAAAAGCGATACGCGGAAGATGCATCATATCCGGCGAACAAAAGGGGGCCAGCACGCCGACCCATCCAAGAACCAAGGGGAGCCACCACTGCGAAAACATTCGGAAATAGGCGACCAGCAACATGGTCGTCAAGACCATCAGCGCGGTACGCAATGCCCACCCCGGCGTCATTTCACATCGGGGCAGATTCAGCATGAAACGGCACAACGAGACGCCCCATAGCAACACCATGGTCTGTTTCAAAGGGGACACGATTGAAACTTGAAACTTGAAACTTGAAACTTGAAACTTGAAACTTGAAACTTGAAA
>JAOZRQ010000187.1:538-11485 GCA_029940115.1 Desulfobacterales bacterium | reverse complement strand
TGACACGCCGGCCGCGCCGTCCGTCGGGCTGACCGAGACGACTGCCGGCGGCGTGGTGTCCGGCTCGGACTCGATGGCGAAGGACCATCTGAACGCCTCCGACATGCTGTTTCCGGCGAGGTCTGAGACACCGTTGAGCTCGGCGGTGTATGTCATGCCATAAGAGAGGCTTGCCAGCGGCTCGAAGGTCGCCGTGAGGTTCTCCTGGCCCGGCGTCACCCTGCCCGCCACCCGGTTCTCCGACTCGTCATACAGCACAAATGTGACGTTGGTCAGGGGGCTCACAGGCTCGGAGAAGGTGGCCGTGAGCGTTGCGTCCACCGATACATCGGTCGTCTCGTCTGCCGGGCTGACCAAAGAGACTGTCGGGCGCGTGTTGTCCGGCTCCGATTCGGTGACAAACGACCATGTGAAATCCTCCGACATACGGTTTCCGACCCAGTCCGCGACATCGGTGGTGATCTTAACCGTGCAGACTGTCTCGTAGTCCAAGTCTGCCGAGGGCCTGAATGTCAGCGTCATATTTGCATCGTCATAAGTCAGTCTCCCGTCTATCGAATTTCCAGAATCATCAGACACCAGAAACGTCTCACTCGTAAGGGTCGAAGCCTCAATTTCTTCAGAGAAATACGCAGAGACTGCTGTATTCAAAGCCACGCCGCTTTCACCATTTCCGGGACTGACGGAGCGGATTTCGGGAGGCGCATTGTCTATCAGAAATGGTGCCGAAAGCGAGTCATTGCTGAGAGCATCCTGATTGTCAACTTCTTGAACCCTCAGCCGAATTTTGTATTCACCGGATGGCCAGTCAGAAGCCTCGACAGACATCGAATGCTCGGAAATCGAATGCTCGGAACTTGAAGCGGAAAAAATCATCGGTTCATCCGCATCGGCCACAAAGAACAGGGGATCATAAGTGTCGTACGCCGGCCCGGACGCGTAGCCGCAGGAGGATTCGTGCCATGTCACCGTGGCGTTTTCCACATCCGCGCCAGTGAAGAGGATGTCAAGATATCCGCTGCCATCGGTTCTCTGGCTGACGGATGTCAGGGTCAAATTTGGCGCATCATTCACGGCATCCACGGTGATATTGACTTGTGCGCTCTCCGCGGCATATTCCTTGCCGTCGTGTCCGTTCCATTCAAAGGTGTCAGCGCCATTGAAGTTCTCATCCGGCGTGTAAATCAGTTCGTCCAGCTTCGCGGCATTGATCTCCTGACCCGGTGAGATGTCGGCACCGGAAAGCCTGAGTGTGCCATTGTCCGGTAGCGAAATGACCCGGATCTGATTCAGGGGATCATCGTCGGAATCGATGAATTGGCTGGTAAAATCGGACACGGCAAAGCGGATCACCTTCTCCTCATCCCCAGATTTCCTCACATCCGAAAGTGTCGGAGCGGCGTTCTTCGGTTCAACCCCCGCCTTTTGAAGTGTCAGAATGGCCCATTCTGTGGAGAGGATGGTTTCGCCATCATCAAAACAGCCGGCAGGCCAAAAGCCCCCGCGGGTCTGCTCAGATAAGAGCGTGTTGCTCAGGTCACCAAACCAGTTTATGGTGCCGACGGTGTCCAATCCGAACGATTCCAACCCTTTCATCACCGTATAAGCGGCATGATAGCATGATGGACACCCCTGCCATCCGGTTCCGTCGTCTGTTTCAGAATCCTTCCAGTGCGTGCCCAGATAATCGAGCGCGTCCTTCACCTGCTGATTTTCCCTGTCATAGCCGGCAAATGCCATCTGATGGAGCAGGTTGCCGGTTTCAAGAAGGACATTGATATCTTCCGACGCGTCACCAGGGTCGGCGTAGGCGGACCCTCCGTCATCACGCTGGATGAACGTCATCCATACTTCAAGTTCGTCTCGGACAAAGTCCGGAACAGGGATTCCGAAGAGTTCCTCCGCGCGGGCAAGTCCGAGAACCGCCCATCCTGAGTTGGATTGATCACTTGTCTCCCCCTCGTTGTCCATCGGCTCGTAGTTCCATCCGCCCCTTCCGTTTCCCGTGTCCGTCTGGGCCCAGGCAAGATAATCCACGGCATCCTTAAGCACCTTCCGGTAGGTCAGCTTTCGCAGGATTCCCGGGATATCCGTGTCTGTGTCCGGCGATCGGCTGGCAGCGATGGCCATCATGGCGATACTTGTATTGTAAATGGTGTGGCTCTCGCCTCCGTCTGTTGTGAAGGAATCGAAATAGAGGCCCATGCCATCTCCATCCCCGTCCGGGTTCCCAGCCGGCTGCATGGCAATCTCCGTTCTTCTCGCATGAGCGAATAGGTAGGCCAGCCCTTTTCTGACGGAGTCGGCATAACGATAATCGGCGTCAAAAGGCGAATAACCGGTACGCGTTGCATAAGTCTCAAAAGCCAGAACCGCCAAACCGGTCTTAGCCAGCGCGTAAATGTCCCCCCAGGAGCCATCTATCTTCTGCTGGTCTGCCAACCAGACAAGCCCGGACTCGGCAGCCGCTTGGGGAGTCTCTCTCGGGGCGATGCCGACAAGCGTGAAGTTGATGCCGGAGAGGATCACAGACGAGGTGATCGTCACAGGGATGGCTGCATTGTAGTCGTAAGTCTCTTTGTAGAACGCGTCCAGATACGGTTGCCCAGAACTGCAAAAATCAGCGGATGTGCCGATCCGATACGTTCCGAAGGGCAAGCCGGTTATGGTGTAAACGCCGTTTCCATCGGTTTTGCCGTCGTTTTTCCATTCACGGGTATCATAATCCTCCGCATACACGAAGATGTGGGGAATCGGCGTTCCGTCGCTCTGCGAGAGACGACCTGTGATGGTGCCAGTCACTTCCACAAAAACAGCGGTTATATGCTTATCGGCATCCATTCTGATTTTGGCGGAACTCTCCCCGCCACCCAAGTCTCCATCCCATCCCTCAAACCGGTACCCTTCTGACGGTTTGGCGGTGAGGGAGACCACCGTGCCGTAGTCGTAATCTTCCTCACAGGTTGCCGGACACTCAATTCCAGAGCCGGCGTATAAAACTTGGCCAGCTTCGTCAGGAGAGACGGACACGGACAGGGTATGTCGGATCCGGGCAAAAACCGCGGTGATGCTTTTGTCAAAATCCATGGTCACAGTCACGGGGTTCTCATTGCCGCTCAGATCCCCCTTCCAATGGTCAAACTGATACCCCTCTTCCGGTTCAGCGGCAAGTTCCACCTCAGTGCCGGAAACATAAACGCCGGTACCGTGGAATAAGACCGAGCCATGATCAGCGGAGATGACACGCAGGTTGTAATACGGAGATTCATAGCAGCCGATGTCATATCCTGAGCCCATGGGTCGGAGGTTCCCTTCAAAATCGGCGCTCGGCGCACCGTCACTCGTGCCTGCATCAATGCAGGGAGATCCGGGGCTGAGATGAAAGTCAAGAGAAGACACGCCAACAAATAGCGGATATTTGTCCATATTGCCGGCGATATCATCTCCAAAGGCGCTATCCCAAGAGGGACTCCCCCCGCTTCCCTTGATGTTGCTGTAGCTGATTTTCGGAGGATTGGGGGCATCGCTGAATATCTCATCTCCTGACAAGACTGCGGCATTGTCCCACAGAACAGTGTTTGTCAGTATGAGATTTGCGTCTCCGCTGTTATAAACCGCGCCCCCCGCGTTGTCGGTCTCATTTCTGCTCACCGTGCAGTTCATCAGTTTCAGAGAGGAATCCACATTCCAAATCGCACCGCCGTAACCCCCCGCGCCAGTGCCGTCTGTCGCCTTGTTCCCGGCGAAGATGCTGTTGGCCACGCTCACAGAGGAATAGAGATCCTCCATCCCGCCGCCAGACGCGCCGGCCCCGGTGGCCACATTGTTCAGGAAGGTGACGTTGCTCAGTTCCAGAGATGAGTACAGATTCGACATCCCTCCGCCGAATCTCGCCGAGTTTTCGGTAAAGATGCAGTTGGCCACAACCAAGTGCGATATCCGGACATTCAACATGCCGCCGCCCCTGCTTTCCAGAGTCGACGTCCGACCGGCGCGACCGCCGGTGAGGGTAAACCCGTGAATCTTCGCATAATCCGCACCGATCACCGCATGAACTGGCGAAGCAAGGGTGGACACGTCAATGGTGGTGACATGGAGGCTTTCATCCCGTTCCGTTCTGTCGGTCTCATCACCGGCAAAGCCGCCGAAAAGCCTGACTCCCGGCTTCAATTCGACGCTCTCATGATAGGTCCCCGCCTTCACCCATACCTGATCTCCTCGCGACGCGCCATCCAAAGCCGCCTGAATCCTCTTTTTGGCCCCTGCCCAAGAGAGACCGTCGCCCGAATCATCCGCCTGTTGCGTGTCCACATACCAAGTCGTATCCTCGGAAAATCGGATGCCGACCGTCACTTGGCTCGCTTGGCTGTCATCCATGCCGTCGTTCAGAATGACGCGGATGATCCGGAGCGTCGTGTCCGGGTACGGGTTTCTGTTTTCAAAGCGGATAGCCCGGATCAGGGCTTCCGCCGATTTCTCTGTCACCGATTCGGCATCAAAATGGACTCTCAGGTTTGAACCGGCCTTCCCATCTTCCACGCCATCTATGAACCCGATACGCAAGCCGTCATACAGAATATCCACGCCGTTGAGTTGGATATGCATGTTCGGGAAGATCATCAGTTCGTCCGCCTCGGTTCCGTTGGTGTTCTCCACCAAGAGGTAATTCCCTTCGTGGATCATGCCGTCAGGCTCCGTCACCGTGGTGTCGCCCAGCAGGTCAAGCGGCACTGCACCCAGACCGGCCGTGAAGATGACCCGATCACCGTCAAGCCCTTTGATCACCGGAGGAGCATTAAACCGGATCGCAACCGGATCGTTCCGCTCGCTGGTCAGGGCATTCTGCTGATCAGCGCCATGGGCCTCGGTATAAGTCTCCATCGCCACATAGTAGGTTCTGTTCTCAGGTGGGGAGATGGTGATGTCAAGGGTTGTTGCGGATTTGTCAGCGGTTTTTCCGACGAAAGTGTAGGTGCCGTTCGGATCCGTCGCGTGGCCGATCCGATAATATCCGGTATCCGCCTGGTATGAGATGGGTGTCCAACTGACCCGAATGGTACCCGAGCTGACCCGTTCGACTGTCACGCCGGTGGGCGGAACGGTCTGGGTGTCGGCCCAGTTCGGATAGTTATCCTTGAGAAAGTCGAGGAGTAGTGGGTCGGAGGCGGTCAGACGATTATATCCGAGATCCAGATTGGTCAGATAGTCCAAGAGCCTGAGTGAACGGGGGATCTCTCCGCTCAACTGGTTATTGTCGAGATGGAGGGTTTGTAGTCTCAGCAGTTCCTTGAGATCGGGAATGTTTCCGCTCAGTCTGTTCTTTCCGAGACGCACTTCCGTCAAACCGGTCAATCGGCTCAGATCGGGGAGTTCTCCGCTCAGGTGATTACCGCTCAGGTCAAGTATCTCCAGCTTCGTCAGCCGGCTCAGATCGGGGATCTCGCCTGTCAATTGACAGCGGTTCAGATCGAGTGTCTGCAAACTGGCCAAGGAAGCGAGATATGGAATCTTTCCGGTCAATGGATTGTCATTCAGTCGCAATTCTTCGAGAAGGGTCAATTGGCTCAGATCGGGGATCCCGCCGCTCAACTGATTGGCGTTCAGATCGAACACCTTCAGACCCGTCAGTCCGCTCAGATCGGGGATCGCCCCATTGAACTGGTTGTTGTTCAGGCGTAGCTCTTCCAACAAAGAGAGGCCGCTCAGATCGGGGATCGCTCCGCTGAGTTGATTGTTGCTCAAGTCGAATCTTTGGAGGGATTTCAGCGCGCTCAAGTCTGCCAGTGCCCCTTTCAAGCCGAAACTGGACATGTTGATCTCGGTGATCTCTCCGTCGGCTGTGGCTTTGACTCCGGGCCAAGTGGCCAGCGTATCCGGTTGGCTCCAGTCGGTGGCGTGAGCCGGTTCCCATTCCAAACCGCCGTTATTCTCGTAAAGCGAAAGCAGCCATTCACACCCCTCCTCGGAGATGCCGGATTGGGTGGCACATATCGTCATCACCGTCAGGGTCACGTCGTTCTCTGCGCTGGCGTTGCCGGCTCCATTCCGTAAGATGAAGCGGATGGTACGCTCTCCCGCTGTCGGATCACCTGTGCTTCTGTTTTCGTAGGTGATGTTTCGGATCAGCGTGGAGACATCCGACCTATCGGCACTGCTGTTCAGTTCCACCGTCAGAAGTCCCACAGAGGCGTCGTAATTGGCCTTGCCGATGGTTATACCGTTTAAAGTCACGTTGGCCCCATCGTATGCAATCCCTTCCATGCCGGTGGCATTCTGGGTTCGGATACTTAGTACATCCTCAGCCGGCTGATACCCTGAGATGATCTCAACGGTCAGCTCGCTGTTTTCAAAGTCCGCGTCATCCACATCCGTCACATTCGCGTCTCCGCCGACATCCAGCGGAATCGGATCCAAGGCTTCAATATAGATCGGCGTGTCGCCGTGGAGGTTGCTGATTTCCGATGGATCATCCACCGCGGTGATGTTCACCGTGACAGAGTTGTCAGCACTATAGGATGATCCGTCAAACAGGGAGAAGATGATCTCTCGGGGGGTGGTGTCTGGGTCTTCGCTCATGTTTTCAAAGCATATGGACTGGATCAGCTTTCCGACAGCTTCCGCGTCTGCGCCATCACTTTCAAAGAAAATTTTAAGGGGCTCGCCGTCTGTGCCGGGATATTCCGCATGGATGCTTCCAATCATCACATTATGATAATAGACCTGATCCGCATCCCAATAAATATCTGGAGTCCCGTCCCCATCTATATCCGCATCATTGTCAATCAGCAGATGGTCATTCAGTGTGCCGCTGTCGTTCCTCACCCAGAGATATCCGTCATCATTGAAATTGGCGTTGTCCGGGTCGGTGACAACAGCGTCGGCTCCGGCGTCAAGCGTCACAGCAACAATGCCTTCCGCAAAGGTCACGCTGTCGCCGTCAAGGTTTGAGATCACAGGGGGGACATTGGCTATCGTGACGGCAACTGGCGAACTCGGTTCGCTGGTGAGATCGCTCTGCTGGTCATCATGCGCGGGGGTGACCGTCTTTATGGTAAAAGAATAGGTGCCAGGGGACAATCCCGTAACGGTATAATTCACAGCGACGGTCGTTCCTGCATCAATGACTGAGCCATCTGGGTCAGTATAGCTGATTTCATAATAATCGCTGGCAGTTGTGTATGAAATGGGTGTCCAAGTGAGGTACACGCTGTCTGTCGATACTGTTGCTGTAATATTTGCAGGAGGGACGGTCTGAGTATCTGCCCAGTCCAAATCTTTTCCGGCAAGAAAGGCAATGACCCCGGGATCGGAAGCGGTCAATTTGTTATACCCGATATCCAACGTCGTCAAACTGGTCAGATTACTGAACGAAGACGGGATCTCGCCGCTCAACTGGTTGCTCCCTAATAAGAGTTCTGTCAAACCCGTCAGCGCGTCAAAATCAGGGAGAGACCCGCTCAACTGGTTGCCGCCCAACTGGAGATTCCCCAGTGTGGCCGGGAAACTGGAAGCAGATAGGGTTCCGCTCAGTTGATTGTTGGAGAGATAAAGCTCCTGTAAGCTGATCAGCGCACTCAGATCAGGGAGAGGTCCGGTCAATTGGTTGTCGTCCAGAGAGAGACTCTTCAGACTGGACGGCCCGTTCAGATCGGGCAATGCTCCGCTCAGTTGGTTATCATCCAAGTAGAGCACCTCCAAACGGGTCAGCGTACTCAGATCCGGAACTGATCCGCTCAACTGATTGGTGTCAAGATAGAGAAACTGCAGATTTGTCGGAAAATTTGAAGCGGTTACAGAGCCACTCAACTGGTTCTGGGACAGTTCGAGGAAGTTGAGACTGGTCAGACTGCTCAGATCGGCAATGGACCCGCTCAGATTGTTATCGTGGAGAAGGAGAGTCTCCAAACGGGTCAGCGTACTCAGATCGGGGATCGTTCCGCTCAGATTTTGGTCATACCTGTCAATGCTTGTAATCTGACCGGCCTCAATCGTGACACCGGCCCAGTTGCTTGGCGTGTCCGTTTGGGTCCAATTGTTCGTCGCGCTGTCACTCCAGTTGGGGCCATCGGTGCTGTCATAGAGCGCGACCAGGGCCTCGCACTCTGTCTGGGGAATCTCCGCTTGCGCCTCGCAGAGCGGAAGCACAGTCGCGCTGACTTCCATGCTCCAGTCGGTGTAAAGGTCGTTCTGCTGGCCATCAGCGACATGAGCCGGGGTGTGAGTCTGCATCACAAAATAGTAGGTTCCGAGGGATAGGGCTCCGACTTCGTAGCTGGTCACGGTTTTGTCCGTAGTAATGTCAGAAGCAATGTCATAAGGCCCGCCCGGGGTGATTCCCAATTTGCTGGTGTAATGTCCGCCGTGATCGGTATAGGGGATGGCGTCCCAAGTGATCACAATGGTGTCGGGCCATATGAAGGTCGCGGTTATATCTTCGGGGAGAACGGTCTGGGTGTTCCCCCATAATGGTCCGAGAGCAGGATCGGAAGTTGTCAATTTGTTATAGCTCAACTCCAGATACATCAAACCCATATCTTTCAATGAAACTGGAATCTCGCCGCTCAGTTGGTTGTTATCCAAGTAGAGAGAAAAGAGATTCGTCAGTACGCTCGGATCGGGAATGGTTCCGGTCAGTTGGTTGCTGCTCAGATCAATCTCTTGCAAACTGGTCAGCAGACCCAGACTGGTGGGTATGGGCCCGCTTAACTGGTTATGCCCCAGTGAGAGGCTCAATAAGCTTGGCGGGAGTTTGTTCGCATCAGGTACGGTTCCGGTCAACTGGTTGTTGAAGAGGTCTATATCCGTCAGATTGGTCAGCCCGCTCAAGTCAGGAATCGTGCCGGCAAACTGGTTCTGGGACAGATAGAGGGACTTGAGACTGGTCAGACTGCTCAGACTGGCAATGGACCCGCTCAGATTGTTGTTGTAGAGATAAAGGCTTTCCAAATAGGTCAGCACCCCCAGACCAGGGAGTGTGCCAGTCATCTCCTGACCAGACCTCTCGATTGTTGTGACATGGCCGTCTGCAACGGTGATGCCGCTCCAGTCGCCTATAGGAGCAGAAGAATGCCACTTGTTGCCCGGGCTGTCGGTCCACTGCGGCCCTTTGGTTGCCTCATAGAGCGCAAACAGGCATTCGCATTCTGCTGGTGAAACCTCTGCCTGAGCGGGAGAGGCACACCACGACGCGGTGGTCGGTTTCCAGAGTTCTTCGCCATGGGAAGCATCGCTGGCTTTGAAAAAAAGCGTGCCATTCAAGTTGGTCAGTTCAGATGGCCAACTGTCGCCGGTGGGGTTTATATCCTCGACCAAAATAGTTCCCTCTTCTGTGCCATCGATCTTCCAAAGCTCTTTGCCATTGGTTCCATCGTTGGCTGCAAAATAGAGCGTGCCATTGACCACGGTGAGATCGGCAGGAAAGGAATCAGAGGAGGGATTTATATCTTTGACCATGATCGTTCCAGATTCTGTACCGTCACTTTTCCAGAGTTCAGAGCCATGGCTCCCGTCATTGACCACAAAATAGAGAATCCCGTTCACATCAGTCATCTCGGAAGGTTCTTCCGAAGGACTGGAAAGATTGTTCAAGGTTTTTATCTTTTCTGTTCCGTCTGCCGTGCCGTTGCTTTTCCAAAGCTCATACCCGGGATCTGTAGAGACTGAGAAGAAGAGGGTTCCATCCACGTTGGTCAGTTTGGCAGGGCTGACATCTTTGACCTCGAAGGTTCCGAGGTCCGTGCCGTCGCTTCTCCAAAGCGATGCGCCGGTCCCATCGTCAGCCGAGAAATAGAGGATCCCGTTGACGTTGCACAGATGCCCCGGATAACTGTCGCCGGATGGGTTTATATTTTTTATCATCTCCGTTCCGGCTTCGGTTCCGTCACTCTTCCAAACTTCCGTGCCATTTGTTCCGTCATTCGCGACAAAGAAAAGTGTGGTGCCTATGGCGGTCAGATTCTCCGGATTGCTCGTCCAAGTGCCGGGGCTTATATCTTTCACCAAGTCCGTTCCGTCTTCTGTGCCGTCACTTATCCAAAGTTCCATGCCCTCAGCCGTGGTCGAGGCGGTGAAGAAAAGGGTAGTGCCGACCACTGTCAAGTTGCTCACAGACGAGATGGCTTTTACCTTCGTGATGACTGTTCCGTTGGTTTTCCAAAGCCCGCTCGTCCCATCGTATGCACTGAAGAAAAGCGTTTCATTGAGATTGGTCAGATCGCTCGGATAGCTTCCGGATGTACCTGCATATATTTCCACCATGATGGTTCCGCCCGATGTGCCGTCACTTTTCCAAAGCTCTGTGCCGTTGGTTCCGTCGTCTGCGGCAAAGAAAAGCAGATCATTGGCCACAGTCAGGTTATTCAGGTAGCTGGTGGGAGTGCCGATCTGTATGTCCTTGACCATTTCGCCATCCGCCTGAATCGCGGCGGAGAAGATCAAGAATATCAGTGTGAAAATAATTCCTGATGTTGCTTTCATTTTTGGATGTCCTCTGATGTTTTATAACTTTTATTATATAGGCTCCTGCCGGATTAGTCAATCCCGCAGGAGCAGAGGGGCCTTAACTGTCATTCCCGCGAAAGCGGGAATCCACTGCCGAATTGGCCAATCCGGCACACCACCTGTCATTCCCGCGAAAGCGGGAATCCACTGCCGAACTTCTCAATCCGACAGGAGTGTATTTATAAGTTGAAAGAGTCTCGGAGGGGACTGCTGAAAGCAAGCCCGGTCCCATTCTCCAGATGAGGCCCTTGAGTTCCATGAGGATGATCCAGATTTTCAGTCGTCCCTACGGGACTGCACAAATTGTGTATGTCCCCGCCCCCGGCAATGAATTGCCGGGCTATTCTCACAAGTCCCTACGGGACAAGCAACGGACAACGGACAAATTGTGCATGTCCCCGCCCCCGGCAATGAATTGCCGGGCTATTCTCACAAGTCCCTACGGGA
>JAOZRQ010000187.1:0-438 GCA_029940115.1 Desulfobacterales bacterium | reverse complement strand
CAAGCAACGGACAACCCACAACTTTCAAATCTCCGGAAGCGTCCTCAACCCCATATATTCCAGCAACGCGTCAAACTCTTCCCGGGATGACCAGAGAATGCCCTGTTTTTGGCAAAACTTTTGGCTTTCGGCGTCAATCCTTCATGTGCGAAAAGCCACATCCGAATGGTGCTTGCCTTCTTTCTTTCCCTGACCATCTCCGCTTGGGCAACCAGCTTTCTCAACACACCGATGCCGATCTTGTCCCCGGTCACCCATTTGCTTTGGCATACCCATTGTTCACGCCCGGCCGCGCCAAGCACGTCAATTTCACGGCCTTTGCCGGCGCTGATGCGGACACGATGATCTATATAGGAGAATCTCATGGGCATTTTGACATCTTTTTCATTTGCGGGGAAGTTTAAGTATAAGTTCAAGTTCAAGTTCAAGTTCAAGTTC
>JAOZRQ010000186.1 GCA_029940115.1 Desulfobacterales bacterium | reverse complement strand
GATACCACGGGGATTGAGAGTGGATTCCGGGTCAAATGGCGGGAACCTCGTCTGAGGGAGATGAAGTCTCAGGGATTGCCGGTTCCCGCCATTTGCCCGGAACGACAGATTTGTGTTGAATTTGGGGCATGAAAGGGACAAAAGTTGTTTGCCAAAAACCCGGACAAAAATTTCACCCACATCGACAATCGACAAAAAAAATGGCAGCCACCAACATGACGGTAACGAACACGCCTGAAACCCACAGAAACCAACTCACAAACTCAGAAACTCACAAACTCTTTAAACTGATTTACATGGGAGAAGCAGATGAAGCTGAAGGTGCGGGGAAAAATAGTCATCATTTCGGCTGTGATTTTCTCTCTGGCGATGGGGGCGAACACCCTCGTGAATACCATCATTTTCACCACGGAATATTCTGATGCCTTGCAGTCAAAGGCGCTGGCCACGGCACAGGCCCTCAAATCCCAGTTGGATCGCTTGCTGCAACCCGACATTCCGGTTGACGAGCTGGTCGGATTTGAGGAGCAGTGCAGGGAACTCCTTATCCGGCACAAGGAGATATCCTATGCGATGGTAGCGGACAGGAGTGGCAGGATACTCTTCCATAATGACCCCACCATGCATGGCCGGATCTCGCCCGGGCCTGTCATGCCAGAAGATATCAGCGATTCCGAAAGTGTCTTGCGGGTGTATGATGAAGACGGGGAACGACATTATGACATGGTCATCCCTGTCTCAGAATCGTCTGGCCACATGATCGCGACGGTGCGGATCGGGTTTCCCGTAAAACTGATCACCGAGAAGACGGAACGGATGATCGCCTATTCCGTGGAAGTCACCCTTCTCTTCCTTGTCTTGGCCATCATTCTCATGGTTGCGCTGTTCAACGTATGGGTGACCAAGCCGTTAAGCCAGCTGACGGCTGTCACCCAACGCATCGCCGAGGGCGACTTGAGTGCCCGGGCGACAATCTCATCCAAAGACGAACTCCAAAGTCTGGCGGATGCCTTCAACCGGATGACCGAGAGCCTGAAGCGATCCCGGGAAGAACTGATCAGCGCCGGGGATTATACTGACAATATCATCCGTTCCATGAGCGACGCGCTGCTGGTCATCTCGCCGGACGGCACCATCGAACGGGTCAACACCTCCCTTTGCACCCTTCTGAAGTATGACACGGATGAACTCATCGGACATCACTTGGGCAAGGTGATACCGGCCTTCCAAGAGGTGAGTCCCGAGAAATTTGAGACCTTTGAGAAACAATTGAAAGAACTGGTCCTTATGCCAGCCTTTCGGGAGACAAAATTCGCGGAGCTGATGGAAAAGGGGGTGGTGACAAATCTGGACGTCTATTACCATGACCGGAACGGTGAGAAGATCCCCATGTCCCTCATGGGGTCGGCCATGAAGGACAAGATGGGAAATCTCTCCGGTGCGGTGTTGGTGGCGAGGGACATGCGGCCGACCCGGCATCTGATCACCGAACTCCGGGCCGCCCGGAAATTCAGCGAGAGCATCATCACGACGATCCCATCGGGGTTGGCCACCCTTGATGAAGAGGGGTGCATTCTCTCGGCCAACCCGGCCTTCATGAAGCTGTTCGGAAAGCATGCCCCTACAGGAAAATGTCTCAAGGACCTGCTTCCCTCCGGAAAGCTGAAAAAGGCGATCCGCCGTGTCATCAGAGAATGGGGGGCGATCCGCAACATTGAAATCTCGCAAGTCGCCAGAAAGGGCAAACCGGATCTGACGTTCAACATTTCCGTCGTAAGCCTGATCGTGACGGAGGATAGCGATGAGAAACTGCCCCTGCCTTACGGGGAGAATGAATATCGGGCAAAGGTCTTGGTGGTGTTTGATGACCACACCGAGCGGAAGCGGCTGATGACCGAGTTGGAGAGACATATCGAGGAGCTCAGGCGCACCCAGGCCCAGCTTGTCCAGAGCGGCAAGCTCACCGCGGTGGGAGAGCTCGCCGCGGGCGTGGCCCATGAGATGAACAATCCCCTGACGGGTGTGCTCACCTATTCGATTCTGCTGAAGGAGAAGCTGGAAAGCGCGCCGGAGTCGGTCCGCTGTCGGTTCCCGGAGTTTCCAGACCAACTTGATCTGATCAAGACCGCGGCCGAGCGATGCAAGGCGATAGCCGACAATCTCCTCTCCTTTTCCAGACAGTCGGAGGTGGAGATGATCCGGCTGGATATCTCCGATGTCATCTCCAAGACATTTGATCTGATACGCGTCCAACTACGCCACAAGCGCATCAGCCTGATTCTCGAGGTGCAGGAGAACATCCCGCAACTGGTCGGAAGTTCCAACCAATTGCAACAGGTCTTCACCAACATCATCCTGAACGCGGTGTGGGAGATGGGCAGGGGCGGCGAGCTGACGGTTCGTGCGACCCATCAGGGGAGGGACTGTGAGGTGAGCATTTCCGATACCGGCCCGGGCATCTCTTCGGAGAACTTGGGAAGGATATTCGACCCCTTCTTCACCACCAAGCCGGTGGGCAGGGGGACTGGCTTGGGACTCTCCATCGCCTACGGAATCATCCAGCGCCACAGCGGCGAAATCAGCGTGAATTCGGAACTGGGGCAGGGGACGACATTTTATATTCGGCTGCCTGTCAGCTGACAGGTGTGAGTCTTTGCTTGACATTGCGGATATGCTCTGCTAACATGCTTGGACAACTCGGGTTGCAGCCTCTCAGGTGACAACCCACAACCCAAAAGGAGGTCAGGGTGAGAACCGTCACACAGATCATCATCACAGCACTTCTGGCAATCATCACGGTCCTGCCGGCTCATGCCGACGGGCCCCGAAGGGGATCAGCTTGGACGGCACAGTCGGCAACGCAGGCGCGCTTGACCTGCCCGGTCCGGATTACGACATCAGGGCCGAATATGGTCAGCAGGCCGGCTCAAACCTGTTTCACAGCTTTCAGCAGTTCAACATCCATTCTGATGAGAGCGCGACCTTTTCCGGACCGGACTCGGTCAAAAACATCATTTCCCGCGTGACCGGCGGGAGTGCGTCATGGATTGACGGGAGGCTCGGCTCGGCCATTCCCGGGCAGATTTGTACATGCTGAACCCCGCGGGCATCATGTTCGGAAAGAATGCCGCGCTGGATCTGTCCGGCTCGTTCCATGTCAGCACGGCCGATTACCTGAGGCTGGGGGAAAATGAGCGGTTTTACAGCATTGCCCATGCCAATGATGTGCTGTCCGTGTCTGCTCCGAGAGCTTTTGGTTTTCTGACTGACAAAATTTCACCAATCCTCATCGAAGGCAAAGGGGAAGTTTCGGAGCAGGAACTGAATGACAATCCTCCCGGCATCCGTGTCTCAGAGGGGGAAACCATCTCCTTTGTCGGGGGGGGAGATTGAAATGAAAAACGGATCCTATGTCAGCATTATCGAATCAGACGGGATGGGCCTGGTTTTTCGTGACAACCACGGGAACCGGATCATCGTTGATGATGAAGGTTCCCCTCTTACTTTTGATGAAACCTTCTCACCATCCCCCCAGGGCAGTTTTTTCGTGCTGATTGATTCCCAAGAAGGATTTGTCTTGGAAAGCTCGGAAAATGTCAATCCCGAAGATTTTCATCCGGTATGGGAAGGCAGGAGCCTGACGGACATTGACGCGGCAGGCGGACGGATCAACATTGCGGCCGCGGCTTCTGCCGGCGAGGTCATTCCCACAGACTCAGGAATGGAAGTCTCCTCATCGGAAAAGGGAGACATCACCATTTCCGAAAAAATCCTTGCCAATGTCAGCGGGGAGGGTGCAGGCAGTGTCTTCATCCGGGGCGGCCAGTTCATTGCCGATGCCAGTGAAATCCGTGCAAAGACTATCGGGGACCGGGACGGCGGCGTGATTGACATTCACGCGGATGCTGTGTCCCTGACAAGCGGTTCGAGAATCATCGGAGACACAGAAGGGGCGGGAAAAGGTTCAGACATCACCATAGAGAAAGCAGAACATATTTGGGTTGAAGATCGTTCCGCTATTTTCGCCAATACCCATGCCATGGGACAGGGAGGCGACATTACGCTTATCGCCTCCGAATCGGTTATCTTTTCAGAAGCAAGCGTCATCAACACGCCAACCACAAGTGAAGATGAAGGTGCGGGAGATGCAGGAAATGTGCGGATTGAGACAAAGAACATCACCTTCGCGGATGGTTCCGGCATCCATTCCTCCACAATTGGGAGGGGCAACGCAGGGGAGGTGATTCTGAAAGCTGAAGAATCCGTATCCTTTTTCGGAGAGGATTTATCAATTTCTTCTATATACAAAGGAAGCCGTATCCACGTTCGATCCATGTATGAGGGAGAGGGGGCCGGGGATGGGGGACGCATTGAAATCGAAGCCAGGAACATCTCTTTTGAGAAGGGCGCGTATATCGAAAGCAGTAATAGAGGGACGGGCAACGGCGGAGATGTCATTTTAAGAGCCAAAGAATCTGTTTCCTTTATCGGGGAGGACGATCCTATGAAAGTACCCGCCCGCATCTGGATAACCACTGAATATAAAGGGGAAGGTGGCGGAGATGCCGGTTCCCTTGAGATCGAAGCTGACAACATCTCTTTCAGCCGCGGTCCAATGATCTTCTCCGGTACTGTGGGAAAAGGCAGGGGCGGGGATGTCACGCTGAAGGCCCGGGATACCGTATTTTTCTCCGAAGACAGCGGAATTCGCTCTCACAGGGGACGGAAGATCAGGGATTTTTGTTTACACACCTGTGTTTGATCCTTCTGTTGACTGTTGGCTCGATCATATTGTCAGACTGAGCCGCTTTGAATCTCCCGACACCACGGACCTGAACGAACTCCCGAACCGCGTTTCCCTCAAACACGGAGATGTGGCAAGGGTCCCGGATGCTGACACGGGCAGTGCTGCCGATTTTGTGTTTTTTGAGGGAGAATGGATAAAGGTCAATATGTTCCACAGTGTCGCGGACCGTGCGGGAATGGACAGTCTCATCATTTCCCGGACCGCTGATGTGGCCAGAGTGGCGGGAACTCAGGTAGCCGATTATGTGTTTTCCGGAAAAGAATGGATGCCCCTGAACAATGTTCATATAGCTGCGGATGTGACACAACGGGAGAGCCTGATGGCTCGGAGCGGCGACGTGGTTTATGTGGCGGATGCGGATGGCAAGGGAAATCCGGCAAATTTTCTGCATTCCCAAGGTGAGTGGATTGAGTTTGCCAAAGCCGGCCACGCTTCGGAACTCGTCATCAACGCGGAGCGTGTCACCATCAGGGACGACAGCACCATCAGCACTTCCACCTCGGGACACGGAAACGCCGGGGACATCATGCTGAAAGTGAACCGGCTTGACATCGGAACCGGGGCCTCGGTCGTCTCGGAAAGCAGTTCTGAAATCTTCGGCGGATCTGCCGGAACCATCATGGTGGAAGCCGCGGATTCGGTGAGACTGGACGGAGCGAGGGCGCTGAGTACCGATGCCAAAGGTGCGGGCGGCGGAAAGATAGACGTGACAGCGGGAAATGAGATTTATCTGCTCAACGACGGCATCAGTAGCAGCGTAGCCATCGGCGAGGGAAAAGGCGGCGATGTGACCGCGGAATCCAAGTTCGTCATCCTGAATCACGGGGATATCACAGCCAATGCGGACGGGGGCGACGGCGGGGCGATCTTCATCCGCACGGAGAACTTCCTGAAATCATTGGACAGCAAGGTCACCGCCACGTCGAACCGGGGCAATGACGGCACAATAAAGATCAAGTCCCCGGACATTGACATGAGCGGCAACCTGACCCCCGTGTCCGGCAACCCCCTCAATGCCAGCCGCTGGCTCCCCAAGACCTGTGCGGAGCGGGGTCCCGAGGACAGGAGCCGCTTCATCATCAAACCTAGGGACGCCATGCCCACCTCGCCGGAGGACCTCCAAGCCAGCCCACCGAGGCCCTTCGGCAGCATGGACCAGCAGTCCGAAGTGCAAAAATAGAGCGAAGCGGTTTTTTGCTCTGTGCCGGAAAGGAGTGCGAAGATGCGCAGATTTTCATCTTACGGCCCTGTCAACATGAAAGTTCATTATCACGCTCCCCGGGAAGCGCTGATTGACAGGGCTTATGGCGAACTGACTGGCGATGACCCCGAAGAGGGCGGTCATTACGTCACAGTCTGGGCACCCCGCCAGACCGGCAAGACTTGGGTCATGCAGCAGGTTATGAAAAGAATCAGGGAGCAGGGGGATTTCGAGGCGGGCATCATCAGCATGCAGTCCGCCAAGGAGGAGGATACGGGAGAAGGTGTTCTGGAAGTCTTTGTCTCAAAGCTGGAAGAGTGGTTTGAAAGGGAACTACCGGACATCCGGTCGTGGAAAAAACTCTCCCGTCTTTTTAAAAAGGAATATTTTGCAAAGCCGCTCATTCTGATCGTGGATGAATTTGACGCCATCAGGGAGGAATTCATCAACAAATTCGCAAACGAATTCAGAGACATGTATATCGGAAGACAGAACCAGGCCGACAGACCTTCGGATCAGAAGAGCTGCCTGCTTCACGGACTCGCCCTGATCGGCGTCAGAAGTGTGCTCGGCATCGAGAATGTCACAGGCTCACCTTTCAACGTCCAGCGCAGCCTGCACATTCCCAACCTGACTTGTGAGGAGACGGAGGGGATGTTCGAATGGTATGAAAGGGAGACCGGCCAGCGGATTGACCGGGACGTGACCGACCGGATATTCCGTGAGACCCGTGGACAGCCGGGCCTGGCCTGCTGGTTCGGGGAGCTGCTCACGGAAGAATACAATGAGGCGAGGGACCGTCCCGTGACAACGGCCCATTTTGACAGGGTGTTCAGACTGGCGGTCCAGGCGCTGCCCAACAACAACATTGTGAACATCATCAGCAAGGCGGCCAAGGAAGCCAGCAGGGAGACGGTTCTGGAACTGTTCAGGACGGACAGGAAGACGGTGTTCGCGTTTGACGACCCGCATCTGAACTTTCTGTACATGAACGGAGTGATCGACGCGGAGGAGAGCGATGAGAATCTTCATGTGAGATTTTCGAGTCCCTTTGTCCAGAAGCGGCTGTTCAACTATTTCGCCCGTGAGCTGTTCGGATATATGGGAAAAGTCTGTGAGCCGTTTGAGGACCTGAGCGACACCCTCACCGAGGAGAGTCTGAACATCGGAAACCTGATGCGGCGGTTCCAGAACCATCTGAAAAAAAACCGGGAATGGCTGCTGAGGGACGCGCCGAGGCGGAAGGACCTGAGAATCTTCGAGGCGGTGTATCATTTCAGCCTGTACCGCTTTCTGTGTGACTTCCTGGGAGCGGAATATGCCCGTGTGTGGCCTGAGTTTCCCACGGGCAACGGGGAGGTTGACATTGTCATCGAGTATGCGGACCGGATGTACGCCCTCGAACTCAAATCCCACACCCATGAGAGGGGGTATAGAAAGGCCCTGGGCCAGGCGGCCCGCTATGGGAGGCAGCTCGGGCTTCCGGAGGTCTCGCTGGTCTTTTTCGTGGAGTATGTTGACGACGCCAGCCGGGAAAAATATGAGAAAGCTTACACCGATGAGGAGACCGGTGTCCGGGTGATGCCGATGTTTGTTGACGTGGGGGAGTGACATCCCCGAAGGGCTGACTAAGGAAAAAGAGAATGAAAATTTGGCTAAAGGAAAGAATCGGAAAACCCGAACTGTTCACCGGCAGGAAAACCGAGCTCGCCTATTTCCTGAACTGGATTGACAGGACAAAGCAGGAGATATCACAGCGTTCAGCCATCCTGTCCCGGAGAAAGACCGGCAAGACCGCGTTGCTACAGAGACTCTTCAACATCACCTTTGAGAAAAATGACCGTGTGATTCCCTTCTATTTTGAAATCAGGGAGACCGACCAGTGGCTGGGCGATTTCGCAACAGACTTCCTTCTCAGCTTTGTCTATCAGCATATGGCTTTCAGAACCCGGAAACCGGAATATTTGGACCCCTCAAACATGGGAACCCTCGGAGACGCCTCGGCGACCGCCGGGAAGGAGGGATTCGGATATCTGCAAAGGCTGATGGAAAAGAACGAACCCCTGCTCAGGGAGGAAAACGCGGACCGGTTCTGGAATGTCGTGAGAGAGGCCCCCCGGATGACGGCGCAACATTACGGCGGGTTTGCCGTCCAGATGATAGACGAATTCCAGTTCATCAACCGCCACATCTTCTGGGACAGGGAAAAGAAACGGCGGGCGGACAACCTCGCGGGAAGCTATCTGCACACCTGCGAATACAAGAACGCGCCGTTGCTGGTCACCGGCAGCTGGGTGGGCTGGCTCATGGACGACCTGAACCGCCTTCTCCCGGGCAGGTTTCTCAAAGGTCCCCTCGGGAACCTGCCGGAGGACGAGTCGGTTGAGATGATCTGCAAATACTCCCTCATTGACAAGGTTTCCGTGTCGGAGGAGACCGTGTGGCTGATCGCCCAACTGACCGAGGGCAATCCCTTCTACATCAGCGCGCTGTTCAGATCAAAATGTCCGAAAAGGGACCTGACGACCGCGGAAGGTGTCCGCAAGACCCTGGAATTCGAGACCCTGAACCTGGATGCCAACATCAACACGACCTGGATGGAATATCTGGATTCCGCATTCTCGCGGATCAACGATGTTTACGCAAAGGACATGGTCCTGCATCTCTCAAGGGAGCGGCACAGATTTGTCGCCCGGAAGGAGCTCAAGCGGAAGCTCGGACTCGACATGAGCGACTCGGAGCTGGAGAGGAAGTTCAGGGCCCTGTTCAGAGCCGACATCATCGAGGAGCATTACGGCAGGTACAGGGGGGTGCAGGACAACATCTTCGACAAGGTCTTCAGGCGGAGCTGCTCGGACGACATAGACAGGTTTGTCACCGAGGAGGCTCCCGGGGAATACAAGGCTCTGTTCGGAGAGATACAGGAGCGATACAAAAGGCTCTCAGGAACGCACAGCCGATACAAGGGCGCGTTCGCCGAGTTCATGATCATCCACCGCCTCACCCATGACGTCCGCAAAGAGGGCGGACTGTACAAATCCCTGATGGGCAACCTTCCGGATGACTTCTCATTCGCCGAATATGAGGAGGTCCGGGCTTGCCATTCCCCGCCGCTGCATGAGCCGGAGTTTCAGATTGACGTCCTTGCCAAGGCAAAGGGGGACGGGTATTCTCTCATCGGCGAGGTGAAGAACCGGAAGGCGAAGTTCAGTGTGAGGGAGGCAAGGGAATTCCGGGAAAATGCCGATGAGCTGACAAAGCTGGAGAACGTGGGCAGGAGGGTGCTGTTCGTCTTTTCCGCGCACGGCTTCTTCAAAAACACCCTCGCCTACCTGAAAAGGCACGGAATGGCATGGACGAGCGACAAAAGATGGCTTGAAAAGCCGTGAGCCGTCCGTTCAGGCTCGCCTCGGATGGGGCCAAGTCGGGGAGCGGCGGGCGGCGGGCGGACATCAGGAGAACAACCATGGAGAAACTACTCAGACCGAAAGAAGACCATCGCTGGGACCTGGAAGGCGTCGAATTCGCCATTGATGAGCGGATAGGAGATCCCGAACTGTTCATCGGCAGGGCCGGAGAACTGGAGTTTCTTTACAAATGGGCGGCCAACATCAGAAGAAAGATCAGTCGCAGCATTGCGTTCCTGGGCCGGCGCAAGATCGGAAAGAGCCTTGTCCTCGAACGCCTGTACAACATCCTGTACAGCGAACATAAGGGAGTGATTCCGTTCTATTACGAGTTCACCGAGGGAGATCGGAGCGGCAGGGAGTTCCTCACCGACTTCACCGTCTCCTTCTACATGCAGGTTGTCGGATACTACACCCGGGACATCACCTGGAACCGGCGGGCTGTCCAGCCGGACAGGCAGATGCCGGACATCGGGGCGCTTCTGGAGGAGATCGCCCCCCTGTCATTGCCGAACAAGGGCGAGATCACGCACCATCTGGAGAGCAATCTGCGCGTGTCGGAGCTGGAGAAGCCGCCCTACGAGTATGTGATCAGGGCGGTGGGGGTTCCCCGGGGGTTCGCCACCTCGGTCAGCGTGGAGGATCAGGTCGTGCAGATGCTCGACGAGTTCCAGTACCTGAACATGCACATTGACGCCGGTGTCGAGGAGAAGCCCTGCAAGGCGTACATGTCGCCGGCCGAGAGCCGGGTGGCACCGCTCCTCATCACCGGATCGCTGATGGGTGTCGTATCCCGCGAGCTGATGCGATGGCTGCCCCAGCGCTTCACCGAAGTTTCCGTGCCGAAGATGGATGCGTCCGAGTCCGCGGAGATGACGCTGAACTATGCCGGCTTTTTCGGACATTCGATCAGCAGGGAAACCGCCGAATACATTGTGCATATCACCAACAATGTTCCAGGAAGGATCGCTGACCTGCTGACCCCGAACATCGGCAAACCTGAAATTTCCACCTCTGGCGATGTGGACGGGGCCCTGGCCTGGGAAGTCGGAAAAGGCCGGATAAGGAGCGACTGGGAGGAATATCTCTCTCATGCCATGAACGGCGTCAACAGCGTCAACCTCCGTAAGATCACTTATTTCCTGTGCCGGCACGAGGGAGAGTGGTACTATCCGAGTCAGCTGAAAGAGGCCATGTCCCTTGACCTAGATGAGGAAAAGCTCCGGGGGGAACTGAAACTGCTGCACTGATATGATCTTATTGAAGACAACGGCGGCAGATACGGCGGCGTGTTCGACCGGACCCTGAAAAAAGTGCTGATGACGGTCAACGCCGATCTCTACGGTCTGCCTGTTGACGAGTTCGACAGCTATCTCAGAAACGACAACATGCTGGATCATCTGACGGAGCGGGTGAGTCAGTTGGAACTGAGCCTGGCCGAGACACGCGATCTGAAACGGAAATTAAATGAGATACGGGGCCGTCACAACAACATGAAGGGGCATTATTACGAGCACGTGATCCTTCTCCGACTGATCCGGGCAATTACAGACGGTGAGGGCGGACTGGTCAGCGGAATCAGCGTCACCGATTTCAGACCCTCGGTCGCATATCATCTGGAAACCGGCGAGGAGATCGACGTGGTTGTCGAGGGGGAGCATGCGGTCATCGCGGCCGAATGCAAAAATTACGACCCGGAAAACATCGATAAAATCACTGCCGACATGGTGGACAGATTCATTGGGAAAGCCGGCCGTCTCCGCAGGGAACGCTTTCCGGACAAAGAACTCCGGCTGGCCTTTTTCAGCAAGCACGGATTCGAGAGCAAACTTGAATCATATCTTGAAGAGAAGGGAATTGTGACCGAGCTTGGAGACTGAGCCGCGCCGGGGGATTTGGCAATCCCCGGGAGCGTCAGGGGTGAGCCATTTCCGGGGGTTGGCAATCCCCCGGGAGCGTCAGGGGTGAGCCATTTCCGGGGGGTGGCAATCCCCCGGGAGCGTCAGGGGTGAGCCATTTCCGGGGGGTGGCAATCCCCCGGGAGCGTCAGGGGTGAGCCATTTCCGGGGTTGGCAATCCCCC
>JAOZRQ010000706.1 GCA_029940115.1 Desulfobacterales bacterium | reverse complement strand
ACAGGGCGTTTGGGGTTCAATCCGTTCCCGGCAATGAATTGCCGGGCTATTCTCACGCTCATGTCAGGTCATTCTCAATCAGAATTCTCTGGACTTCGGCCAGAAATTGGCTGATCGGCGGAGGTGACATTCCTTCCGGGGTGAGCTCTTGTTCCTCAGGCTGCCCAAATGGATGATTGAAGCGACAAGCGCACTCCCATACAATTCCCACAAGTCTTCGGGGTCAAGTCGTTCAACGCCCCGGGGCAGTTCCAATGTGATGGTGGGGATTCTCAGATCGACGCCTGCGTAGCTTCCGAGGGAGCCGGGCAAGGCTCCGAGTTTGCGGATGGGGAGGGTGCCGCCGACGGTGTCTTTGTCTAAAAAAAGAGTGAGTACGACCCCACCTACGAATCCGATTATCGCTCCTGGCAGAAAATTGCTTCGTTTTGTCGCCCCTAGCTCCGCTGGTTCAACTCTGATCTTAAAAGTAAGCAACCCTCCTATTATCGGGCCGACTATGGGAGCCATTATTTGTATCAGTCTTCTCTGTACAGGACAAAAAATAAGAAACCCGGCTTTTTCGTCCGTTTTGAAGCCGACTCCTTTTGGAAAAAAGCCGGGTTTCTTGTTCAAATTTTTAAGATTATAATCAAATCAGGCAATTCAGAAGATATCGGAGGTGTCATCAAATATCTCCATCGCCTCATAAAAATCAATTTCCAGAGAAGGAAGTTCCCTGAGAAGGTGACATATGCGAAGCCGGTCCATCACGATGCTGTCCCGTATTTTGTCCCTTCTGAACCATCCCCCGGCAGCATCCCTGAAACAGAGGGGGATGAACATGAAGTTCACCGGAAAGTGGATGAAGTCAATTCGGTGACGCCAGTTGAGGTAATGGGACTCGATCTGCTTGTCCTTCCAATCATCGGGGCTGCAGGCACACTGGGCAAAGCAAATGAGACTTCCGGGCGCGTTGTCGTCAGGACAGGGATGCCGCCACGCGACAACATCCAATCCGCCATCACCGGTGTTTTTTTCGCCGATCTCCTTCCGGTCAGATATGTTGCGCTCCCTCAAGTTGTCAGCCAGCCAGTCTATGGCATCCGCAAGCTTGTTCGGATAGTCCCCCCTCCAGGCCCCGGATTTGCCGAAAAGATGTACCGTAAATCCAGGCAGGTAGGACTCCAAAGCCTTTGCGGAAATCCGCTCAAAACCTGTCGTCAGAGGACTCCGGCATGTTTTCCGGATGAGCCGGAGGTTGGCGCACAACAGCAGAAAGAGATACAGCATCTGCCTCTCTGAGAGGTCGCATCTCCGTATGATCCGGTCATTCCCGACACAAAAAGGATAATGCGCCTGAAAGTCATTTTGCCGGTATCTCAGATGCTCAAACCAATCGGTGCCCGCCCTCATTTGGCTGTCCTTGAAGATGTCCGCATGCTCCTCGTCGTCAATGAGTGACCCTTCCGACATTTCAATCTCTCGAAGCGGCTCGAATTCGGCACTCTGATAGACCCGGGCAACCACATCACACACAGAGAGTTCGCCGTCTGGATGGACCAGGCACATCAGTTCCGCATAATCCGCCATGAGGTATGTGGCATTCTTCTGACGAGGCGGGGATAACATTTTCAATTCAATCATCATATTCAGGTGCTGTCAGTTTTCTGATCGCACGCGCGGTGTCCGCGATCAGACTCAATTGCCTTCGCTCCCCAGAATCCAGGGTGACACCCCTGGCATATTTGTATGCCAAGTCAAGCTTTCTGCCCGCGTCCCATATGGCCTCGATCACGGTTCTCTGTGCGCCCTCACTCACCATGTAGGCACTCTCAAGAGGCTTGCCGTTCCTGAACTCCGACAAGGAGGCCTCGTTTGCCACCACACCGGCAAGCTGCCTCAGATTGCGGGATTCCCCGACGCGGGTTCTCCCCTCCCTTCTGTCGAACAGCCATATGGTCAGCTCCCTCAGACGGGCCTTGTTCATTTTGTCGGAATGAACATCACCGCCCCAGTCCAGTTCCAGGAATTCCTGGATGTTGCTGTATCCCAATGCGGTCGTCAGCAGGGAGAAGGAGAGGTCGTCGGATCCGGTCATGTCAGAATATCCGCTGTCCCGTATCCGGTCATGCACACTCAGGGAGCAGAGAAGCTTTCGGACATAATCGGAGCGGCTTCCGATGATCCTTGCCAGCTCCCTGCATCTCCGATCCGGGGTCTCCTCTTCCGAGCGTTCATACAGTTGGCGGAGATATTTTGCCTTGGACAAGGGGGTCCAGTCCTTTATGCCTGTGATGTGCCGGTATCCGAGGTAATCGAGTATCTCATCCCGGGACGTGTAGATGATCACCGGCATCTTTTCAGGCTTATGTCTTGCGCGTTCGGCAATCGAGCGCAAGGTGTTCCTTTTCACCGTGGAAAGATCGGGATTGTGCAGAAGTCTGACCGCGCCCAGTCGCCGATTCCCTTCGACAACGGTATGGCCGCCCCTCTTTTCGTCAGGCAGCACCAGCAGGGGTTCGCCTCCGAAAAAGCCTTTTTCGCCCACAGATCGCATCAGATCCGGAAGGCTGACATGGAGAACCATGTGATTCAGGATATCCCGGTCATCCGCGCCCGCGAACTTGGCCGGGAGTCTCGGATTCTCCTCGTTGTCAAAATGCAGTTTCCTGAAATCTGTCATCACAATTTCAGATTGTTTTTTGTCTGCCATCCTGTCACCCAATTTGGCCATGTTTTTGGTTTGGTGCGCCCGTCACACCAGATCGAATGTCGCGAAACAGTCGCCTCCCATCAGGCATCAGCAAAACGTCAACGGTCACTTTCTGATTGACCATGGGGCAACTTTTGCAACAGCTCGTCACGAAATGACGCGCTGAATATTCTTGCCGATCCGGATATCAGTGTGCCGAAAAACACGCTGTGATCCCCGATGTGAGTCTGATTTGTCTGAAACAGCTCAATAAGAGACGGGTTGGCCGGATGCCTCCTTGCCCTTGAGTAAGGGACTCGGAAAAAACGCATTATCCCATGAGAATTCTCAGGGGAGTGCTGAAATGAG
>JAOZRQ010000705.1 GCA_029940115.1 Desulfobacterales bacterium | reverse complement strand
TTCAGAAGTCAGCGGAGACGGGAGGATCGGGCTGGCCGAGGCGGTGTTTGTCCTTCGGAAGATTGCCGAGTGAGCGGATTTGCAAAGGAGTGCTGAAATGGAATTTTAGCACGAAACAAGGGAGTGCCAAAATGAAATTTTAGCACAGACAAAATTTTCCGACTGTGCGGTCACGGGTCAGAGGTAAGCGGTCAGCGGGTTTTCAGGAAAAACGCCCGCTGAAAACCTGAATCCCTGAGAGAGGGACCCTGTGACCGGAGCCTGACCGCACAGGTGGGATTTTTTTCCTGCACACAATCTATGCGGATGAAGAGGACAAATCATGCAGAGAAAAGGATGATTACATGCTTAAAAAAATCTATATCCACAATTTCAGATGCTTCTCAAACTTCGAGCTCAACATTGACGCGATCAGCCTCTTTCTGGGGCCCAACGGATCGGGCAAATCAACCCTTTTTGATGCGTTGCGGAAACTCCGGCAGTTCATAGTCGGAGGTCTCCCTTTTGCGGCCCAATAAAAAATAGACCGGAAAGGATTGACTTATGGCATTGTCTATGCTTGGGGATACAACTCAGACGGCCAGCTCGGATGAGAACCCGGTGCTGATCAATCCGACTGATGAGGATACTGAAAAGTTCATCGGATTTGACTGGCAGGAAAGCTGCGGCATTTTGGTGAAAGCAGTCGGGCTGGACAAAGAAGGACGCGGATTCCGAACCGTTAATGAGTTGACAGCAATAAATGATCTGAATGTGATGAGCCAGAGGGCTGAACTTGTCAGATCATTACAGGCCATTGCCTGCATAATGATTTCCGCAAGGTATAATGACAATCAGATGTTAGTCAGTGAATATTCCGGAAAAATAAAAATTGAAACAGCGGATGATAAAGAATTTGCCGGTTTTCGCAGAGCGTTTTTTCGGGCTTTCGGACTCTCTGAATACCTCTCAGCGGATCCCCATTAGCCAGCCTCAAGGAGAAATGAGAATAAATGGAATGCATATCACACCGGTGTTTGAAAACTATTTAACCACAAATAAGGAGCGAAAATGATATACGCACTCAAGGAACGAATCGGCCATCCGTCCCTTTTCTGCGGACGGAAACAGGAGATGGAATTGCTGACCACTTGGGCAGACAGAATTCCCAAGGAGCTGGCGAAGTCCCGTGCACTTCTGGGATGCCGAAAATCTGGAAAGACGGCCATCATGCAACGTCTTTTCAACATTCTGTGGAATCGGAACGGCAAGGTGGTCCCCTTCTATTTTGAAATGCAGGATCAGGATGTGTGGATCCTGAATTTCTCTGATCTGTACTATCGGACATTTCTGAGCCACCTCTTCTCCTTCTTGGAGAGAACCCCTCTTGAATTGGACAACAAGCCGTGGAACTGGGGTGCCCTTGAACGGATGGGCCGGCGCGTCGAAAACGACAAGATCATGGAAGGCATGGATGAGTTCCGGGATTACCTTGACACTGAGAATTCCCATAACGCCATGATGTTCGCCTTTGGCGCGCCGGCCAGACATTGCGCCTACACCGGTCTTTTCTTCTTGGTCATGATTGATGAAATCCAATATATGACCGAATACATATACAAAGATAAGGAGGAAACCGTTCAGGCCGTCAACCTTCCCGGCGCGTTTCACGGAATTGTGGAACTGAAAATAGCCCCGATGCTGGTATCCGGAAGCTATATCGGATGGATGACGAAAATGATCAAGGAGATGTTCGTGGGTGGCAGGCTGAAACGGATGCCCATCTCGCCCTGCGTCACGTTTGAGGAGGGAATGGAGGCGGTTTACAAATATGCGGCCCATTACCAGATGGAGATCACGGAGGATGCCGCGCTGGCTGTCAATGTCATCACCCAAAGCAATCCCTATTACATCTCCTCCCTGATCGGCAGCGAATGGCCGGAGCGTGATTTTTCAAGCATCCAAGGCGTAGTCATGACATTTGCCAGCGAGATCACCGACAGGAACACCGAACTGTATCGAACATGGCAGGAATACATCCGGATGTCGCTGAAAAAGGTGAACGACAGACACGGGAAGCAGATCCTCCTGATTCTTTCTCGTGAGCGGGACAGGGAGCTCGGAAGGGACGAGATACTGGCGGAACTCGGATGGCCCCTGAGGATGAGCCGTTGCTTGAGGAGAAACTGCTGAATCTGAAATACGGGGACCTCGTGACCTCGGGAAGCACCGACTATCACTACCGGGGCATACCTGACGACATATTGTACCTGATTTTCCACGACCTGTATCTGTACGAAATCTATCGCAGGCGGATAGACGTGAGAGCGGAGCTGGCGGAAAGGGTGGAGATGCTGGAGAGGGACAAACAGTCGTTGATTTGAGCAATAAAGATATTTCAAGGCTACCAGATTTTCAACCTGATGAATGCCAAAATACAACTCATCTTGATTTGAGCAATAATCAATTAACCTTATTGTTTTGTCTGCGTTTCATATTTGAGGAACCTTTTGGAGGACTAAGGAGGAAGCTTCTGTGAAAGACTTTTTAAGCAAGTTTATAGAGACGTTGTCTGAATCCACGGACGCCCCCCGGGTGGACAAAGCGAAAAAGATGTTGAAGGCGTCTCGTTTCCAGCTCTTTTCCGAATACAAGGATGATCATCTGGTCGGCGTGGTGAAAAGCCAGACAGATCCGAGTCTGGTCTATTCCTGCCGTCTGGACAAGGAGGGGAATTTCTCCTGCTGCACACAAAACCTGCACCCATGCGGCGGATTGCGTGGCAAACCATGCAAGCATCTGCTGGTATTGATCATCGGGCTGATTCAGGCGCAGAAAATCCCCCATGGTGCCATCCGAAAATGGTTTTCCAAAACCAAGGGGAAAAAGCCGGCGTTGAACAAGGACCTGATGAGCGAGACCTTTCTGCGATATAAAGGCGCAGAAGCAGGAGAGATTGACTGGCGTCCCACGGAAACAATCCCTGAAGACTATTATGTGTTGTAAGGAAACAGTTTGTAGTTCCGCCTTCAGGCGGTGTCACACCGCCTGAAGGCGGAACTACAA
>JAOZRQ010000185.1:9769-11518 GCA_029940115.1 Desulfobacterales bacterium | reverse complement strand
TGAAGGATGAAATTTGAAGGATGAAATTTGAAGGATGAAGGATGAAATTTGAAGGGTGAAGGGTGAATGGTGAAGGGTAAAGGATGAAGGGTGAAGGATGAAGGATGAAGGATGAAGGATGAAGGATGAAATGGAACTTCAAAATACGCATCACGTTTCACGCATCACGTTTCACGCATCACGTTTCACGCATCACGTACCACGTTTCACGCATCACGCATCACGTTTCACGCATCACGCATCACGTTCCACGCATCACGTTTCACGCATCAGGATGAAGGATCAAATGGAACTTCAAAATCCGCTTTCAAAACGTATCAAACGCCATGTGATCGGCCGTGTGAGGGATTTCTTCGCGGCCACGTCACCCGGACTCGAAAAGCTCTGCTTTGATGAGCTGATGTCCCTTCCGCTTTCGGTGCGATGCGCCATGGTCGTGCCGGGCGGTGTGGAGTTCAAGGGTCGGGTGCATGATTGTTACCTTGCCAACCTGAACTTGCGTACAGCCAGCCGGATCCTCATGCGAATCGGTGTGTTCAATGCCGACAGCTTCAATGATCTTGAGAAGAAGCTGGCCGATTTCCCGTGGGAGCTTTTTCTCTGCCCCGGATCGCTTCCGCTCATTTCGGGGCTTGGGCTTGGGGAGGATATGGCCTCCTTTTTGCCCCGAATATCCGTAACCACCCGGCATTCCAGGCTTTATCACAAAGATGCCATCGCAGAGCGATTTCAGGCAAGCATATCCAAGCGTCTCTCGCAAACAGACTTTCATCAGGAGATGACCTTTCTCTCCGATGCCGAGTCTGAAAATGGGCAACATGACTGCAAACAGCAGATATTTGTACGGGTGGTGGATGACCGCTTTACGGTCTCCATTGACAGCAGCGGAGATATCCTCTACAAGCGAGGGCTGAAAAAGCAGGGAGGGAGTGCGCCGATTCGTGAGACCGCCGCGGCCGCGGCACTTAAACTTGCCGGCTACAACGGCAATGAGCCACTTGTGGACCCCTTATGCGGATCCGGAACCTTCTCCTTTGAGGCGGCCCAAATGGCAATGCACATGCCGGCCGGCTGGCTGAGGGAGTTTGCCTTCATGGGCTGGCCCTCCTTCCGATCCCAGCGATGGGCCCATATCAGACGCGAGGCTGAGGAGGGGTTGGTTCAGATTGGCACCCCCCTCATCTTTGCTTCCGACAAGGACAGGAAAGCCTGTGATGCCCTTGAGAAACGGGTCAACGCATCCGGTTTGTCCGAGATCATCAAGGTCTCCTGCCGGGATTTCTTTGATTTCTCCCCGTCAGAGTTGACAAAGGAGAAGGGGGTGGTGGTGCTGAATCCGCCTTACGGGCTTCGCATCGGAACAAAGCAGGAGAGCGAAGATATCTTCTACGCCATATCTGACCAGCTGGAAAAAGATTACAAGGGCTGGCGGATCGCCCTTGTCGCTCCGGACAGACGGCTGGTGAGAACGGTCCCCTTTGAACTGGAGAGACATCATTTCTGCTACGCCGGCTTGAAGCTGACTCTTCTTACCGGAAAAATCGTATGAGTGTCAGGAAGAAACCCGGCTTTTGCCAGAATGGGCCGAGTCCTCTGTTGCCAGAAAAAGCCGGGTTTCTTTCACACAGAAACCCGGCTTTTGCCAGAATGGGCCGAGTCCTCTGTTGCCAGAAAAAGCCGGGTTTCTTTCACACAGAAACCCGGCTTTTGCCAGAATGGGCCGAGTCCTCTGTTGCCAGAAAAAGCCGG
>JAOZRQ010000185.1:0-9669 GCA_029940115.1 Desulfobacterales bacterium | reverse complement strand
TGGGCCGAGTCCTCTGTTGCCAGAAAAAGCCGGGTTTCTTTCACACAGAAACCCGCTTTTGCCAGAATGGACCGGCTCCTCTGTTGCCAGAAAAAGCCGGGTTTCTTTCACACAGAAACCCGGCTTTTGCCAGAATGGGCCGAGTCCACCGTAGAATTGAACTTAACTGAATTTTCAAAAACTGTCCCCACAGATCATGTTTTTGATGAGTTTTCCGCTGGTATCCGTAAACTGGCGACGAGTGCGGAACTATCCGATTTCCCCTCTCACTTGTTTGATGACAAGGATGAAACAGCAGCCGAGATGAAGTCCGTTCATGAGCAGACCGCACAAGAGCTGAAGAAGGTCAGCGCGTCGCTGGATACCCTGGCCGAAACGGTGGATCAGCTCAAGCGCCGGAGAAACAAACAAATCGAATCAAGTACCACGGATCTGATTGCACCCCAGTTGTTTTGCAGAATTCGAAAGATGCCAGTGGTTGCGGACGATGGCGTTGAGCGGATCATCGTTCGTATTGACGTACCGAAAAGCCTCCACGTCCACCAGAGCCCGGATGGGTATTTTCATCGGATCGGCAGTTCCAAACGCCAGATGGCACCTGACATCCTCGCCCGATTGTTTCAGCAACGGAGTCAGGCAAGGATCATCAGATTTGATGAACAATCTGTCACCGCGGCACCGGGAGACTGCCTTGAAAAAAGACTCTGGGAAAAATTCAAAACCCCGTTGTCACCTAATGACGATGAGGAGTTTCTGCTAAAACTCAAGCTTCTCACACAGGACGAGGATGGGAATATCTGCCCCAGCGTCAGTGGTGTCCTGATGGCAAGCGAACAGCCTCAGAAATTTGTCACCAACGCATTCATTCAAGCGGTTTTTTATCGGGGCACGGAAAGGAATGCGGCCTATCAGTCAGACGCAAGGGACATCGAAGGGCCGTTGGATGTTCAGATTGCTGACGCCTGCAAATTCGTGGAAAAGAACATGCGGGTTTACGCCGTAAAGGAGCCTATGCGTCATGACATCCCCCAATACGCGATGCAGGCCGTTTTCGAGGCCTTGGTGAATGCCGTCGCACACAGGGATTATTCAATTTATGGGTCGAAGATTCGGCTGCATGTATTCTCCGACAGGCTGGAAATCTTCTCACCTGGCGCAATCCTGAACACGATGACCATTGAGAGCCTTCCCTTACGCCAAGCCGCAAGGAACGAGCTGCTCACCAGCCTGCTGGCTCGTTGCCCCATGCCTTTTGAGGACTTCCCCTCAGACCGCAAATTTCTCATGGACAGACGGGGTGAGGGAGTTCCGATCATTCTGTCTGAAAGTGAGAAGCTTTCCGGGCAAAGACCAGAATACCGATTGATTGACGATGTTGAGCTGATGTTGACAATTTATGGCACAATGCCACCGCTCCCGCCGGATTGACAAATCCGGCGGAAATGGTTCGGATTTGGCAATCGTTCGACGGCTCGACGACTCGACAGAGCTCGCCGAAGACGGAGCTCGCCGAAGACTGAGCTCGCCGAAGTCTGAACCGAGCGGGGCGGGTTTTCAGATCTGCTGAGAATGGCTTTTCCCTCCCCACGCTCCCGCCGGATTGACAAATCCGGCGGAAATGGTTCGGATTTGGCAATCCGAACCGAGCGGGGCGGGTTTTCAGATCTGCTGAGAATGGCTTTTCCCTCCCCACGCTCCCGCCGGATTGACAAATCCGGCGGAAATGGTTCGGATTTGGCAATCCGAACCGAGCGGATTTTTAGATCTGCTGAAGAATGGCAACGAATCAGTGAGCACTGGCAACTGTTCACTGTTCACTGACAACTGATCACTGATTACTGCCAACTGATATGACAAAATTCCTGAACCCACTCCAGATACTGTTGCACCTGTGGCAATACCGGGATCTGATCCGACAGATGACTTGGCGGGAAGTTGTCGGAAGATACAAAGGCTCTTATGTGGGGCTCGGCTGGTCGTTCATTCAGCCGCTGATCATGCTTTCGGTTTACACCTTTGTGTTCTCCACCATCTTCAAGGCCAGATGGGGGGTTGAACAGAATGAGGGGGTGGCGGCCTTCGGGCTTGCCCTGTTCATGGGCCTCATCACCTTCACCATCTTTTCGGAGGTATTCAATGCCGCACCTTCACTGATTCTAACCCATGAGAGCTATGTCAAGAAAGTGGTCTTTCCCTTGGAAATTCTCGTGGTGGTCCTGTTCCTGAGCGCACTGACAAACGGCCTGTTCAGTCTGGCCATATTGCTGACAGGGTTTCTCATCCTGCATCATTTCATCCATTGGACCGCCCTCATGTTGCCCCTCGTCTGGCTTCCCATGATGCTATTCACCTTGGGATGCGGATATTTTCTGGCCTCTCTCGGGGTCTTTGTGAGGGATATGAAGGCGACCGCCGGCATTTTCTCCTCAATGCTCTTTTTCCTCACCCCGATCTTCTATCCGAGCACAGCCATACCGGAGCAATTCCGGCTCATCTGCCGGCTCAATCCGATTGCCCAGTTTGTGGAGGATTCCCGGAAGGTGGTGTTGTGGGGATTTCTCCCGGACTGGCTTTGGTTCCTTGCCGGACTGGCCATCTCCATTTTGGTGTTGACTTCCGGTTTCATATGGTTTATGAAAACCAAGAAAGCATTCGCGGATGTCTTATGATCCCTTAGAAGGTGTTTGAAAACATCTGCCACCCTCTGCCCGTGCTTTGCCCGTGCCCCTGTCCGAAACCAGCACAGATAGGGTACGGGCAAGGACAGGGGCAACAAGGGGCACACGGACAGGGGCACGGGCTCCCCCAAATCCGTTATAATCAGAAAACAGAGCTTCTGAAGATCAGGATATGAAAGGAAAAGCATGAAACCGATTGATTTCAACAACAGGAAACTGCTTGAGATTTGTCAGGGCAACGATGTGAGCTTCTTGGGACTGTTTGGCTCATTCAGCCGTGGAGACGCGACAAAGGAGAGCGATGTTGATCTGCTGGCCCGATTCTCAAGGCGGAAAAGTCTGCCTGATTTGGTGAGAATCGAAAGGGAGCTGTCCGAAATTATGGGAAGAAGGGTTGATCTTCTTACTGAGGCTTCCATCAGTCCTTATCTGATAGATCGTATCAGAAAGGAGGTGAAGGTCATTTATGGCAACCAAACGTGATGACACGTATATTTGCACCATATCTTGGATGCTGTTGCAAAAATGGAAAAATGCTTGATGGAAATTGATGAGAAGAAATTCATGGAGGAGAGTCTCATTCAGGACGGCGTCATTCGTCAGCTGGAAATCTTTGGTGAAGCCGTCAAAAACCTGTCATCAGAACTTAGGAGTCGGAATGACCGTATTCCTTGGAAAGATATGGCCGGCGTGACAATCTGATTCATCATTACTTCGGGGTTGTTCTCCAGATCGTCTGGATGACCGCCACGGAAGATATCCCGATTTTCAAAGCGGAAATAAAGAAGATATTGAGATGAAAAAAAACCTGATTATAACGGATTTAGGGAAGCCTTAAACGTGCACGTGAACGTGAACGAGAACGTGCACATGAACGTGCACGTGAACGTGAACATGCACGAGAACGTGAACGTGAACATGCACGAGAACGTGAATGAATGTTCACGTCAGGATTCAAGTTCAAGCTCAAGTTTGCGGGCACGTTCACAGGCCTCCCCCAAATCCGTTATAATCAGAAAAAAACTCCCATCCACTCGGTTCAGATAAGGAACTGGTGGCGGATATTGACAAAGGGATTGAGACGGAGAAGAAAAGGAGAGATGAGCGTCCGAACCGACAATCTGGGCAAGTGTTATCACATTTACAGGAAACCGCTGGATCGCCTGAAGCAGTCCATTTGGCGGGGAAGAAAGCGGTTCTTTGAGGAGTTCTGGGCCGTCAGGGGCATCTCCCTTGAGGTCAGAAAAGGGGAGACCATCGGAATTGTCGGATCCAACGGTTCGGGAAAGTCCACCCTGCTCCAGCTGATCTGCGGGATTCTGACCCCCACCGAGGGACATATTGAAGTGAACGGACGGGTTGCCGCGCTGCTGGAACTCGGTGCTGGTTTCAACCCGGAATTCACCGGCCGTGAAAATGTGCTGATGAACGCGGCCATCATGGGACTGAGCCGGCAGGAGATCAACGAGCGTTATGATGACATTGCCGCGTTTGCAGACATCGGCTCCTTTATCGAACAGCCAGTGAAGACCTATTCCAGCGGCATGGTTGTGCGCTTGGCATTCGCCACAGCCATCAACGTGTCACCGGATATCCTTGTGGTGGATGAGGCACTGGCCGTGGGTGATGCCCGGTTTCAGCAGAAATGTATGGCAAAGATAAAAGAGTTTTGCCGGGCGGGCACGGTGATATTTGTGTCACATGACCTCGCCGCCGTCACCGAGCTATGCTCCCGAGCCATATGGATCGAATCCGGAAGGGTGAAGATGGATCGTCGGCCGAAATTTGTCGCCGAGAAATATCTTCAATACATGTATGAGGGGAGTGCTGAATCCGAACCATCCGGATCCGAGAATTCTCCGAGGTCATCCGCCGATAGTCAGGATATGAGCGGCTTTCTCCCTGTTGATGAAAGCTTCAGACAGTTCGGAGACCGCAAGGTCAGCATAAGACAGGTGCGTATCCGTTCCCATGGCGGCAACGGCGTGATCTGGTCGGGCCAGCCATGCGAGATCAACATGATTCTCGACGCGCATGAGGACATCTCGGACCCGATTGCCGGCTACATTGTCAAAGACCGTCTGGGACGGGATATCATGGGGGACAACAACCTCCTGATCCGCCAAAAAATCCTCTCCTTTTCAAGGGGCAAGAGGTATCTCGTGACATTCAGACTTGAGTGCTGGCCCAATCTTCAGGAAGGGGATTACGCCCTATGCGTAGCCGTTGCCCAAGGTGCGTTGAAAAATCATCAGCAATGCCATTTCCTCCACGACGCCGTGATTTTCAGAAGCCTTCCCTCCAGAATGCCGGTGGGAATCTTCTCGGTGGCAGACACGAATGTTGAAAGCAAAAGGATGAAGGGTGAAGGATGAAGGGTTAAGGGTTAAGGGTTAAGGATGAAGGATGAAGATAGCCCTATCGCCCATCGCCCCTCACCCATCGCCGGAGAAATGAGACATGCACCAGAGTTCCCTTGACAACATGTTGGCTTTCAGGGAAAACTATCTGAGGGACAGAAAGGATGAGCCCCTGTTGATCCTTGATCTCGGAAGCCTTGATGTGAACGGTTCGTACAGGCCCTGTTTTGACCTGCCGCCGTGGAGATACCGGGGGATGGACATGTCTCTGGGGGAGAATGTGGACATTCTGCTACAGGACCCGTATCTATGGCGGGAAATTCCGTCGGGTTCTGCGGACATCCTGATTTCGGGTCAGGCATTCGAGCATATCGAATATTTCTGGATCACCATGCTTGAGATTGCAAGGGTATTGAAGCCGGGGGGGCTCTGTTGCATCATCGCGCCCTCAGGCGGTTATGAGCACCGCTATCCGGTCGATTGCTGGCGCTTCTATCCGGACGGCTTCCGCGCACTGGCTCGCTTTGCCCGTTTCGAGATCCTGGATGCATCCACTCAATGGGAGCCTGACCCCCGCCACACCGATGACAGTGACCAATGGCGGGATACCCTGCTGATTTGCAGAAAGCCTCAGCTTTCAGGTGTTGCGGCCTGGAAGGAGCGGATAAGGCGGTGTCTGCTACTCAGGATGCTTCGGGGAAGAATGAGACATCGAACAGCGTAATCGTGACATATCATCGGAAACTCTGCAACAAAGAGGTGAACATGAAAGTCCTGTCAAAATCAAAGCCCGAAGAGGGGATTTGGATGGATGAGGCCCCGATCCCGGATGTGGGCCATAATGACGTCCGGATCAAGGTTCGCAAGACGGCCATATGCGGAACCGATATCCATGTCTACAACTGGAATGCGTGGGCCAGCAAGACCATCCCGGTTCCGATGACCGTCGGCCATGAGTTTGTGGGGATTGTCGAGGCGGTCGGCAGTGAGGTCAGAGGAATCAAACCGGGTGAGCGGGTCTCTGCCGAAGGTCATATCACCTGCGGTCATTGTCGGAATTGCAGGGCAGGGAAACGTCATCTGTGCCGGAACACCGTCGGGGTCGGCGTGAATCGGCCCGGGTGCTTTGCCGAATACGTCACTGTGCCGGCCGGCAATGCCTTCAAGGTGCCGGAAATGATCAGTGATGACATCGCCGCGATCCTGGATCCCTTTGGAAACGCCACGCACACCGCGCTCTCCTTTGACCTCGTCGGGGAGGATGTTCTGATCACCGGCGCAGGCCCCATCGGCATCATGGGCGTCGCGGTGGCCCGCCATGCCGGGGCCCGGTTTGTGGTCATAACGGACATCAATGACTACCGACTGGCATTGGCTGAGAAGATGGGAGCCTCACGAACCGTCAATGTGGCTCGTGAATCCCTCAGTGACACCCTGTCGGCACTCGGAATGAAAGAGGGGTTTGATGTGGGACTGGAGATGTCGGGCAGTGCGGACGCATTCCGGGGTATGCTTGATGTGATGAACCACGGGGGAAACATTGCCCTGCTCGGCATACCGCCAGCAGACACGGCGATTGATTGGGACAAAGTGATATTCAAGGGACTGAATCTGAAAGGGATCTATGGCAGGGAGATGTTTGAAACGTGGTATAAGATGGGAAGCATGTTGCAAAGCCACCTCGACATTTCGGCGGTCATCACCCACAGATTCCCTGTTGACGATTTCCAGAAAGGATTCGATGTCATGCGTTCGGGACAGTCGGGGAAGGTCATCTTGGACTGGGAAGCTGAAAGCTCCAAGCTCTAAGCTGAAAGCTCTAAGCTCAAAAAAAAGCCGCTTGCCGCTCGCCGCTCGCCGCTTTAATTGAGGTGAAATCAATGGAACCAACACCATCTGTGCAACCGGATCCGACCGGCAAAAGACGGCAGTTCTGCTCTTTCCGCATTGCCGATCATCTGTTCGGCGTGGACATTCTGGATGTCAGGGAGATCAAGGATGAGGTCTCTCTGACCATTGTTCATCATGCCCCGAGGGAAGTCCGGGGCTTCGTCAACATCCGGGGTCATGTGTATCTGATTCTTGACCTGCGTCTGCTGCTCGGCTTTGACAGCAGGCCGGTGGATGAGATGAGCCGGGTGATCCTGTTCAAGGAGAAAGTGGGAGAGTCCTTCGGCGTTCTGGTGGACCACATTGGCGATATGGTTGAGGTGGATGAAAATGATATTGAAAATCGTCAGCCGGATGAGGCGATATCCCCCAGAATCACCCGGAGAAGAGCCGATCTCATCAAGGGAATCTGCAAACTCAGGGATGAACTCCTGATCATCCTGAATGCCGGGAAGTTTCTGGAAGCCTTTTAAATGATTAGGCACGATGATTCCCATGACGGCCTCATATCCCAGCCGTTCCCTGAGGAAAGCTGAAAGCTCCAAGCTCTAAGCTGAAAGCTCTAAGCTCAAAAAAAAGCCGGGTTTCCTGCCCGTTCCCGACTTTTTGTCCTAGGAAAAAAAACTTGGTTTCTTTGGAACACCGGAGCCCAGAACTCAAACAAAAAGGCGTATGATGATGATAGAGGTATATGCGATAAGACTTTCAGAGAGGCTGGAAAGGAGATTGTTCGACAGCCTTCTGCCGTATGTGGCTGAGGAAAAAAGGACGCGAATCAATCGTTTTGGCCATCGGGAGGATGCTGAACGAACCCTGATGGGAGACATCTTGGTCAGGGCGACCATTTGCAGCAATCTGAAGATGAGAAACGACGATATCTCCTTTGCCATCAGTGAGTATGGCAAACCCACTTTGGAGGGGGACGAAAATTTTCACTTTAACATCTCTCATTCGGGAGAATGGGTGGTCTGCGCGTTTGACCAAGTGCAAATAGGGATAGATGTCGAATGTGTCAGGCCCATCGAATTCAGCATCGCAGACCGCTTCTTTTCAAAGAGGGAATGCAAGGATCTGATGAGCAAGCCGAATGAGGCGGAACGCCTGCGATATTTTTACGATCTGTGGACATTGAAGGAAAGCTATATCAAGGCTGATGGCAGAGGCTTGTCCATCCCCTTGGACTCCTTTACCATAAGATCGGCCCGCGGAACCATAACCATCGAAACGGAGAACGAATTCAGGGATTGCCATTTCAGACAGTATCAGATAGACGAAAGGTATCGTCTATCCGTATGCGCCACCGATGACGCCTTCCCTGACACGCTCATCCTGAAAAAACCGGGAGAGATATGCAGGGAATTTGATTTTGATTGTCTGGGGCTCAAAAAACCCGATTTCTAATACGGGTACGACACATGTACGGATGAAAATCCGGGGATGTTCCTGATTCTAACGGATTTTGTGGTTAGCAGACAGTCACGATCCTGAAAGCCGGTCTGGGGGACAGCCTGCCGCAACAATCCTCACAAACCGCTGATGAGCCTCGGCACGCAGGCCGTCTGCGTTCATCCGCGCTCATCTGCGGATCACCATTCTCAGCCCGTGTCGGAAACCACAAAAACCGTTAGAACCAGGGATGTTCAAAGAAACCCGAACCCATGGAAACAAACGACCCTTAACCCTTAACCCTTAACCCTTAACCCTTAACCCTTAAATCTGATTTACATGGAAGGAAATGATGAAAAAAAGCATGCTGTTGATCGTTGTCATCGTCATCGCCTTGACCGGCGCGTCTGATGCCGGTGAAGTGATCTCTGGTTGCGGCGGGATTGCGTACCCCCCGTTCATGTGGAAAGAGGGGGAGCGCATTGTGGGCGTAGGCCCTGAAATCGCCGAGATCATCTTCGGCGAACTCGGCTTCAAGGTTGAGTCGAGGGCCTTTAGCAGTTGGAGCCGCTGTATGCAGGAGGTGAAAAAGGGGAGAACCGACATCCTCTTTGCCGCATCCGTCAATGATGAGCGGAGCAAATTTGCCGACTTTACAGAGATTTGTCTCAGCGAAGTGCCGGTGGCCATTTTTGTGTGGAAGGAGAGAGGGTTCAAGTTTGAAAAGTGGGAGGACTTGACCGGCAAGAAAATGGGCAAGATACTCGGAACCACTTATGGCCAAAAATTTGATGCGTTTGCGGAAAACCATCTAAATGTCAGCAGAGTCGTGAAACCGATACAGAACTTCAAACGTCTGGAGAAGGGGCGTGTGGACTTCCTGCCCATCGGGTTGTATGCTGGCCGGATACAGGTGAAAGAGTTCGGCTACGAAGGCCCATAACCCCCCACTTGGAAACCGGATATCTGAATGTTGCCATATCCAAGCAATCCCCCCATTTGAAGCATCTTCTCCAAGTCAGCAAGAGACTGGGTGAACTCCGATCAGACGGCACGGTTGAACGGTTAATTGGCAAATACATCGATCACTACGTCAAAACATTGAAGAAGTAATGTTTGTCATTCCGGAGCGGGCGCATTCACAAGTTTGGGGATCGTTCTCTCATTGTCCCGCAGGGACTTGTGAGAGTGGCCCGGCCATTCGTTCGACGACTCGACGACTCGACAGAGCTCGCCGAAGTCTGAGCTCGCCGAAGTCTGAGCGTTCGACTGAGCTCACGCCGAAGTCTCACGCCGAAGTCTCACGCCGAAGTCTCACGCCGAAGTCTCACGCCGAAGCATTGCCGGGGTCGGAC
>JAOZRQ010000704.1 GCA_029940115.1 Desulfobacterales bacterium | reverse complement strand
GCCAGCTTCAGGCCTTCCAACTGGTTCGCGAGAGTAAGGGAACCGAGGCCACGCCAGCGGGATGGAGGCCGGGAAAGAAAACCCTCAGGCCAGGGCCGGATCTGGTCGGGAAAGTCTGGGAAGTGTGGAAAACCCGGGAAGCGTTTGATTAACGAATCAGGGACGAATCAGGGGACACCATACTTATTTTGTCGCTCCGGAGTGCCAAACTCTGCCAAACTGCAACTCTGCCAAACTGTAAGTCCGGCACTCCGGAGCGAAAGCTCCATATGCAAAACATATGGCCAGATACTTATTCTGATTATAACGCTTTTTGGGGAGGCCCGTGCCCGTGCCCTGCCCGTGAACATTTGTGGGCGCGAACATGCCCGTCGCTCATGGGCGTGAACATGCATGTGGGCATCGTGAGGTGCCCGCAACGGGGAAGGAGAACGGGCAGGGCTCCCCTAAATCCGTTCTTCTTCTTCGGCAGCCCGAACATTATCGCCGGCCTCCACGGCTTGGCAAATTTTGACACGATGACCCCTTATGGCGTGATTGCACCGTCTGGCACTGCTTGTGATTCTATTGTCGGTTTTCCAATGCAGCAACTGGAATCTGACCAGCCAAAGGCGGTCTTGGGCGCCTTGGATCCTTCAGTAAGGATCCGCTTTAAGCCGGACATTCTCACTTTTCCCGCCCCCTGGCCCAAGTTTCTGAGCATGCTGGAAAATATGGATGAAAGCGGGCGCATTTACAAGTTGGGGGGATCGCTTTCATTGTCCCGTGGGACTTGTGAGAACAGCCCGGCAATTCGTTCGACTGAGCTCACGCCGAAGTCTCACGCCGAAGCATTGCCGGGTCGGACATGCATGATTTTGTCCAGTCCCGCAGGGACGACCGAACCCATTGAAACACAATGGAACATTCCAGCCGTCCCCATGGGACTCCCCCAACTTATAAATACGCCCGATGAAAGCTTCCTGGCCACAGATAGTTGGTCGAATGTGAAATCTCGGTTTTAACGAGTCAGACAGTTCAATTAATGCCGGTTCTAACGGTTTTTGTGATCTGGGGCCGTCCTCTCAACGCAGAGGACACCTGTGAAAGAGAATCCTTTTGGTCCGGCTGGAATTATTTGCGTCAGCATCCCATTGCCAGACCAAATGGCCAAGCACTTATTTAAAAAAGGAGACCATAAAATGGAACCGAAAGTAAAAATTTATACCACCCCGACCTGACCGTATTGCACTATGGCGAAGGAGTTTCTTTCGCAAAAGGGAATTGAGTTTACTGCATACGATGTGTCCAAAGATAGGGATGCAGTAAGAGAGATGATGAAGATATCCGATGGAGCCCGTAGTGTTCCGGTAATATCCGTATGCAATGAAGTAATGGTCGGCTTTGACAAAGACCGCCTGGAACAGGCTTTGAATTGTCTTAAGCAAAGCTCGGGAATTTAATGACGGCATTGATCTTCGTTTCGGCCATTTGCTCCTGCCGGATTGACAAGTTCGGCGGGTTGGCCTGGATTTGCCAATCCGAGCCGGGCAGGGTGGCCCAAACGAATATCATAGCCTTGACAACTGATGTTACGCTAGAGCTTTCAACAAAATGTTTGTCGCTTCGGACAATCTTTTTGTTGAAGGCTATAGTAAAAACGAGCTCATGCAGCTTTTCAGGGCTGTGACGCCTTGATTTCAAAATGCGGTGAGTAACATCAGTTAACGAAAAAAAGGAGAGGGATAATGGAAGGCATAACTCTTTATTCAATGGAAGGGTGCCCTTTTTGTATTAGAGCAAAGTCGTTTCTGACGGAAAAAGGGTTGCAATTTGCGGAAATCGGGGTTTATCCGGGGTCAGATGAATGGGAGGAGATGAAAGAGAAGACTGGCAGCGACTCACCCCCTCAGATCCTGATCAATGGTGAACCAGCAGGAGGATACGACGAACTCGTCAATCTCTGTTCGACAGGAAGCTTAAGCGAAAAACTCGGTTTGGCTGCCAAGGATCCAATCTCACCTGTTTATGATGTGTTAATCATCGGCGGCGGGCCAGCCGGTTTGAATGCCGCTCTTTATGCTTCCAGAAAGGTTCTGAAAACCATTCTGATCAGCAAAAATATCGGTGGACAAGTGGCGGACACCTATGATATTGACAATTATCTCGGGTTCAGCCAGATAGAAACAGCCGATCTGATCAAAAAATTTGATGAGCATGTTCAAAAGTACGGAATCGAAAAACATGTTGGCGAAACAGTCACTTCTCTTGACCTGACAGGGAAAATCAAAAAAGCCCATGTCAGCTCCGGGAACACTTATTTTTCCAGAACCGTCATCATTGCCACGGGAAAACGTCCAAGGCCTTTGAATGTGGCCGGAGAAAAGGAGCTGATCGGCAGGGGGGTGGCTTATTGCTCCACTTGTGATGCGCCTCTTTTCGCAGGTGCTGACGTTGCAGTGATCGGCGGTGGAAATTCAGCCCTTGAAGCGGTGATTGATCTTGACAAGGTTGCTGACAAGATTTACATGGTATCCCTGACCCCGCTTACCGGAGATCAGATAATCAAAAACAAGGTGAAAGGCTCATCAAAAGTAAAAATCCATACGAAACATGACACCATCAGAATAATCGGAGAGAAGGCGGTTGAGGGAATTGAGATAAAATCGCTTGAAACCGGAGATCTGAGCCTGCTTGATGTGGAAGGTGTGTTTATTGAGATAGGCCTTTTGCCCAATTCCGATCTTGTCATTGACACACTTGCAACCAACAACCAAGGCGAGATCGAAATCGATCCTGTATGCCGAACAGGAGTTGCCGGTGTTTTTGCCTGCGGCGACGTTACAAATGTACCGTTCAAGCAGGTGATCATCGCTGCTGGTGAAGGGGCCAAGGCGGCCCTGGCCGCATATGATTATTTGGTTAAACAGCGATGATCTGTTTGTTCGCTCATGGGCGCATTCACAAGTTGGGGGATCGTTCTCTCATTGTCCCGCGGGGACTTGTGAAAGTGGCCCGGCAATGCTTCGGCGTGAGACTTCGGCGTGAGACTTCGGCGTGAGCTCAGTC
>JAOZRQ010000184.1 GCA_029940115.1 Desulfobacterales bacterium | reverse complement strand
AAGCTTGAAAAAGCGGCTGAAATCAGAGGAGCCACAATAAGCCAGTTTCTGGTTCAGGCGGCTGTGGAAAAGGCGGAGCTTGTCATTGAGCAGGATAACACGATCAGGCTGACGATGCGGGATGCGGAAGTGTTCTTTGAGGCGATTGAGAATCCGCCTCTTCCCAATGACAAATTGTTAAACGCTGTGAGGGAATATCAGGAGTCTTTTCCAGATGCTGAAAACAGAGAGACTGAGTAAACATCACGACAGGAAACGATTTGACTGCGGCTCAGACGCTTTGAACTCATATTTGAAGAAGACCGCCCGACAGCATATTGATAAAGGTATTGCAAAAACATTCGTCATTGTTGATGACACCAGGCCGGGCGATATACTCGGTTTTTTCACACTGGTCTTTTGTGAGGTTTCAGCAAAAGATTTACCGTCCAAGTTCGCAAAAAAATATCCCCGGAAAGTTCCGGCTGCAAAACTTGCACGGCTTGCCGTGGCTTCGGCCAGACAGCGTCGGGGATTGGGAACCGAAATGATGATCAGCGCGATGCGGCGCATATTATCTGTCTCAGAAAACATAGGCATTATCGGCTTCTTTGTGGACGCTGAAAATGAAGATGCAAAAGGATATTACGAACAGTTCGGTTTCATTCCGTTGCCAAATGATCCTTTGAAGCTGTTTCTTCCGATGGCAACATTACACGAAGCTTATGCCGGATTTTCCACGATTCCCTCTGTCTCGTGAGGGACAACTGAGAATAGCCCGGCCAAAGTTGATCATTGTCTGGAACGGATTGAACGCCAAACGCTCTGTCCCGTAGGGACAACTGAGAATAGCCCGGCAATTCATTGCCGGGACTGGGGCACCCTTAACCCTTAACCCTTAACCCTTAAACCTTAACCCTTAAATCGGAGGTGTGTTATGAAAAGAGTGATTGCACTAATTTTGGCTTCAGCCATGATGTTCATGGCTGCCAGCGTGACTCATGCTGACCTGAAAGGGGATTTGAACCCGGATTGGATAAACTCACTTGTGCCGGAAGGAACACCCGGAGCGGAGTTGGCGCTGGCTGAGAGCAGTATTGCCAAATACGACATTCTCCTGCCTGCTGATTCCACCGCACAGGAAGGAGACGAACTCACCTATTTGGCAGACAACCTACCTTCCAAGGCGAAATTTGATTCTGCAACACAAATATTTTCCTAGATACCGGACTATGAAAAAGCCGGAAACTACGACATCACATTTACTGTGACAGATAACGGTTCTCCGAGTCTGGGTGATTCAAAAATCATTACCATTACAGTCATAAATGTGGTAATTCCCGGCGATATAAACGCTGACGAAATTGTTGACCTGAAAGACTTTATCCTTGCCGTACAGATTGTATCCGACATTACGCCGAATCAGAATGTGTCTGCCGTTGCTGATGTAAATGGTGACGGAAAGATAGGAATAGAAGAAGCGGTCTATATTCTTCAAGAGATATCCGAGTTGAGATAGGTGGTATCGGTTAAAGCAATGAACAAAAGGAAATGCAGGAATTGAGTTCTGTCACCGACCCCAAGGAGGACCTTTGCCGAATCGTCCCGGGTGCTTCGTGGCAGCTTCTGGGATTACTCCGCCGGGAATTGCCGAGTAGCGGTCCGGTGCAGGAACTCGCTCGTCAATCAGTTTAGAGGCTACGGGTTCCGGCTTGTTCTGCTTCCAAGCCAGTGAGCCAAGTAAGCAGGCAAGCAGGTGAAAGAGCGGAATGTAGCGAGGGGACGATCTAAACGGAGCGCAGATCGGATGCTTCCGCTCTCCGAGCATCATCTACACGGATTAGCGACTATCAGGGATTTTTTCGCTGTCCATGAGCGAAATCCTTGCTTATCACTAATCCGTGTAGATGGGGGGGAATGTCTGAACCCTGATTCACCTGATTAAAGGATTTCCGGGATTTTTCTCCCGGATGGTCCGGCAATCGTCCGAACCTCGGATTTATACGGAGTTGACATGGTTCGGATAATAAATATCTGCGTCGAAACGCATAGAGATAAACGGGATACGCTTTATGAATATTGAGGATTTCATCTGGTTGCCAGATATCATTGAAAAAATCGATGTTAAGCATCATGTCACACAGGATGAGGCTGAATACGCATTTTACAATCGCCCGAGGTGTCGCTTTGTGGAAAAAGGACATAGGGCGGGTGAAGATGTCTATTCTGTCAGCGGACAGACAGATTCGGGACGGTATCTGATCGTGTTTTTCATATACAAGCCGTCTGCCCACACAGCCCTGATCCTGAGCGCACGGGATATGGACAAAAAGGAGAGGAGAAATTATGAACGAAAATAATGACAGACAACTCACGACCCTATCAAAGGCAGATACGACAGAGGACATTGCCGATTTCTGGGATTCACACAGTCTTGCTGATTACTGGGATCAGACCCATGAAGTCGAGTTTGAAGTGACTGCCAGACGCAGAAAGCGGGTGACCCTTGACCCGGAACTCTGGCCGAAAATTGAGGCCCAAGCCCGGACGCGGGGTATTTTACCTGAAACATTGATAAATATCTGGCTGCTTGAACGACTACAGAATTGTACCTCTGCCTGAGGTAAAACGAAAGCTTCGTCGCCGTCCTCGCCGCATTCGACGGAAGAATTGCTCCAAGATGTTGTTGGTTCGCTGCGGATGGATGATGACTGTCCCCCGAGGAGTGTCCGCCTTGATGGGATCGGCGAAAAGCCTCTCATCCCACTTGTCAATTTGCTCCGCCATTTTGCGGCACAGCAGAAGATCGGCTTGGCCGAAGCGATTCATGCGTTGCAGATTGTGGCGGATATGAAGTAATGGCCGGCAAGAAAGAAGGAGTGCAAAAATGAAATTTTTGCAGTGGGCGAACCGAAGGTTCGGCCAGACCGCAAGGCGGAACATTGGCTTCGTGTGTCCAAATGCAAAAATTCCGCCTAGCGGCTCCATTTTTGCACTCCTTCCGCTTGGGGTCAGGCAGCCAAGGCAAATGCCATCTCTCCAAGCTTATTCCTTGTCTCCTTGGTGACGGAAAGATTCATGTCCAGCCGCATCTCATCCTCTGAAAGTCCGATGGCCAGTCCCAAGAACTGGGGGAGATAGAGAATGGTCATGGAGAGGTCTTCGCCGTAGTTTGAGGAGATCTTTCTCTGATATGCCTCCAGATTCATCTGACACATGGGGCAGACCGTGACAATCACGTCGGCTCCCTTGGCCTCGGCCAATATGGCACCGACAAGGGCCTGTCCCACTTCAGGTTTGGTGTTCATATGCGATGCACCGCAACATCTCCCGCCCATGTCCCACGGATGGACGTTCGCACCGGTGGCCGTGATCAGCGGCTCCATGGATCGGGGCACTTCAGGATCGTCGAACACCGGGTATGGCCGAAGGCACTGACATCCGTAGTAGGGGGCGATGCACAAGCCGGAGAAATCTCTTTTCACCTGTTCCCGGATCCTTTCCGACCCGATATCCTGGGAAATCACATCCAGAAGATGCCGCACCTGCACCTTGCCTTGCAGGCGGAGATTCTTCTCCTGCAAGACGATGTTCACCTTCTTCAGCAGATCGGGGTCCTTTCGAGTCTCCTCCTGAGCCTTTTTCAGGTTCAGATAACACGCGCTACACGGAACCAGGATATCCTCAGGCGTGTCTCTCTTTTCGGCAATGGCGAGATTCAACGCTGGCAACGCAACAGAGAGGAGGTGGCTGACCGCCTCGGCCGCGCTGGCCCCGCAGCAGGTCCAGTCTTCCAGCTCCAGAAGCTTTGTATCCATTGCCTTCATAAACGCCCGCGTGGAAACATCGTATTCACGCGCCGTCCCCTCCAACGAACAACCGGGATAGTACAAATATTTTTTCATGGATTCTTCTCCAATCTGAATCTCGAAATCCAAAACAAACCCGAAATCCGAATCTCGAAATCCGAAACAAATCCGAAATCCGAATGTCCCAAATTTCATCCTTCATCCTTCACCCTTCATCCTTCCCTTCCAACTCCTCTGCTTTGCGGAACACTGCATCAAGAGAATTCGGATCATTTTTTGACGGAATTTGCACCCCCACCTTTCCCTTGCCCATCAGTTTCATTCCGAGGGGAGCGAATCTGAACGGGAGAAGCGGGTTTTTCATGGCACCGAAATAGAGGGTCATGAATTCTGTCTCTCGAACCCGGCCGTGCCGGCGGATGCTCTCCATGAAACTTTTGTAAAACCGGATGCTGTGCTTGTACAGGGGGAGATCCTCCTTCGCGGCGATCTGCTTGAGTCCCCCCATCGCCTCGGTGAGCGGAAGTCCCCGGGGGCATCGGAGGGTGCAGTAGTAGCAAGCGGAACAGAGGACGAATGTCCTGCTTTGGAAGATGTCATCCTTCTGCTGCATCAAGACCAGACGCCACAAATGCCGAGGTGTCAGGTCCATGGCAAACGCGTTGGGGCATGAGCCGGTACAGGTGCCGCACTGGATGCACGACTGGATCATCCCCCGAATTCGGGCCAGCGGATCGGCTGTTGCTTGTGGTCCGTTGGCCGTTGGTTGTTTATATACCTCGTTCATCATATCCCTCCTTGAGTTGTTGACGCTTCATCTTTGTCCCCACGGCTCTTAAAATCTGAATTTATCTCGCATGCCCCAGCGCGATCACGGGATCGGTTCGGGCCGCCTGCCAGGCAGGGTACAATCCGAAGCATATGCCCACGAGTGCGGACATGAGCAACGGAAGGAGAATCGCCGGCAGGGTGATGGCCGTGTCCCACCGGCCCAGACCGGATATCAGCCAGACCGTCAACGCCCCCAGCATGACCCCGAAAACGCCGCCCGCAAAGGTCAGCATGAGCGACTCCGCAAGAAATTGAACCATGATATCCCGCCGTGTCGCACCCACAGCCCGGCGGATTCCGATCTCCTTTGTCCGCTCGGAGACTGTTGCCAGCATGATGTTCATGATGCCGATGCCGCCGACAATCAGGGAAATCCCCGCGATGGCCCCCAAGACGATGTTGAACATGCGCCGGGTCTTCTGAACCTGCCTGAGCAGTTCTTGGGGGACCACCATCTGATAATCAGCCATATGATGATGGGAGACCGCCATGATCCGCTTCAGGCTCTCCTCGGCCTTGTAAACCTCCCGGGTCTTTCTCACTTGGACAACGATTTCCGTCAGTTCATCTGTGTCCCTTTTTTCCCGAATGGTCCCCAATGGGATGAAAATCATCTCATCATAATTTCTGACCGCCATGACCGATGTGTCTTCCCGCTTTTGGCCGAATCGCTCCAGAATGCCGACGATCTTGAACATGAGATTTTCGATCCGGATATGCTTTCCGAGTCGCCCCTCGGCCCCCAAGCTTTCGACAACCCGGCTCCCCGGCACACACACGAGGTTTCCCCGGGCCACGTCCTGATCCGCGATGAACCGGCCCCGGTCAACGAAGATGTTCAACAGTTCCGCATAGGTTGAAGATACCGCGGCAATCTGGGGGGAAATCTCCTTGGCCATTCCGAGGGGAGAAGTGGTCAGCACTTTCAGACAGGCCGCATCCCTGACATGGCGGCATCCGAAACGGATCCGATCCGCGTCCTTCAGGTTCAGCCCCGAGGAGAGGCTTTCCCCGGCCTTCCGTCTCTGCTCATCCGTCAGAGAGATCGCCCGGATATAGATGTTTCTGATCCCGAGCTGCTCGATCTGTCGGAGAACTTTTTGTCTGGCTCCCTCTCCGATGGCGATCATCGCCATGACCGCCATGACGCCGCAGACAATTCCGAGAATGCTCAGGCCGGTTCTCAGCTTGTGCTGTGTCAGGCTGCGGAACGCAACTTTCAGTGTCTGTGAGGCGTTACGCAGAGAATGAGACGATTTTTCCATCTTTCAGTGTGATCCGGGTATCAGCATGGGACGCGACCGCGCGGTCATGCGTCACCATGATGATGGTGGTTCCCTTGGCGTGGAATTCATGAAACAGTTCCAATATCCTCCGGCCTGTCTCAGAATCGAGGTTTCCGGTGGGCTCATCCGCGAGAATCAGTTTCGGATTCATCACCGCGGCCCTGGCAATGGCGGTGCGTTGCATCTCTCCCCCGGAGAGTTCCGAGGGTCTGTGTTTTATCCTGTCCCCGAGCCCCACCTGCTCGATGACCGCCATGACCCGCTCCTTCACGGGTCGGTCATCATCGCCATCCGCGTAGAGAAAAGGGAGCTCCACATTCTCAAACAGACTCAGGGAGGGGATCAGGTTGAAAGTCTGAAAGACAAACCCGATCTGGTTGGCCCTGAGCCGGGAGCGTTCCTCATCCGACGCGTGACACACATCCACCCCGTCCAACAGGTACGTCCCCCGGACAGGACGGTCCAAGCATCCCAGGATATACAGCAGAGACGACTTCCCCGAACCCGAAGGGCCCATGATGCTGAGGAAATCCCCCCGTCCCACAGAGAGGTCAATCCCCCTCAGCACAGGAATCGCATCCCCGGCAATATGATATTCCTTGACGATTCCAGACAGTTTTATCATGGGTGTTGACCGTTGCTGGAAATTGGAAACTGGAAACTGATCACTGATCACTGATAACTGACCGCTGGCTTGACAAGACTGACTTGGTCTCCTTCCCGGAGTCCGTCGGTGATTTCAACGAGATCCTCATTCTGTCTGCCCGGGGTGAGGGTCACTTTTCTGAAGCCTTCTCCTGTGAAGCGATAGCCGTATGTGACCCCGCGTTCGTGGAAGACGGATTGAATTGGAACTGACAAGGCGTTCCGCACTTGGTCGGTCGTGATGGAGACTCGTGCGGTCATCCCGGGCCTCAGCCTTGAATTTTCCCCTTCCAAGGAGATCGTGAGCTGGAAATACTTCTCAGCCGTCACGCGCTCGAATCGTCCCGAAGCCAAGGACCCGATGAACGTCACCTCTCCTTTGAGCATCAGATCAGGATACGCGTCAGCGTTGACGTTGCATGTCTGACCGATGGCGATTTTGTAAAGGTCTATCTCCCGAACCCGTGTCCTGACAATCATGGATGATATGTCCGGCAGATATAACAATGGCTGATTCCTCAGCACCCGATCCCCCACCCGGGGTTTCCGCTTTTGCCCGTCTCGAAAGGCTTCATAGAGGATGGCGATGCCGGAGAACGGCGCGCAGACGGTGGTTTTCTCCAATTCATCCCGGGCCTGGGTTAGTGATGCATTCGCAGTCTCAAGCCTGCTTTTCGTCTCTTCCAACGCGGATACGGCCCGGGCGATCTTGAACGCGCTCCCTTTTCGGATCTGCTCCCACTCAGCCTTGGCTTTCTCCAGACGGACGCCGGCGGTCTCCTTCAACGCGGGAAACACATAATCCCTGTAGCCGGTGTATTTCTTGTTCGCGGATGCATGCCTCACCTTCAATTCCGATGCCTTCTTTCGGGCCAGCGTGATCTCCGTGGGATTGCTGTATCCCTCCTGACGCAGTTCCTCCAGATCCAAGATGTAGGCAAGATACCGGTCGTATTCCTCCCTCGCATTCTCTGTCTCCTCTTTGTACTGAGTCATCTGCAAGGGTGCGTCGCCTTCCACGAGCTTTCTCATCTCCAGCTTCGCAATCTTCACGTTGAATTCCGCAGTCCGGATCTCCCGCTCCACTTGGCTCTTCTCCCATTCCAACAACTGACGGGCCGCATCGGCCGCGGATTCCAGGGAGGCCGCCTCCCCTTTCAGGCGATGGATTTCCTCCTCAAAAGGCGCGGGGTCCAGCCTCACGAGCAGATCGCCGGAATTCACATGCGCGCCGTCATCAGTCAGATAGATGACCTTCCCCTTGTCTCCCCTTATCGTGGAGGAGATCATATGGGACCGGGCCGCATCCAGAACGCCCACCGTGTTCACCACGATGTCAAAGCTCCTAAGAGAAACCGCAATCAACTGGAAGTCGCTCTCCTCATAAGAGCCGGTCTGCTCTATCCGAACCGACAGCAACCCAAGAAGCCCCAAGGAGAGAATAATAATAAAATATCTACCCATGATCTTCAAGTCTTCATTGCTCCAAAGAAACCAAGTTTTTTCAAAAAACTTAGGTTATCTTCTTGGAAAAAAAGATGATAGGCGAGAAACCCGGCTTTTTCCCAAACGGGCCGATTCCCCAACTGCAAGAAAAAGCCGGGTTTCTTTCCTCAGTCACCTTTTTTGTCCTGCACACAGCCTTCATCCTTCAAAAAGTGTGCCCAAGACCGCCCGTAGCCGATATGTCCCCACAATGTATTCGATGTTCACAGAGAGCAGACTGACTTCAGCGTTCTGTAGTTCTGTCTCCGCTTCGATGATGTCGGAATTGTCGGCCATCGCGTGATTGAATTTGATCTTGGCCAGTGCCAGCTTGCCTTTGGCCTGTCTGATCTGAGCCTCCCGGATCCGAATCCGCTCCTCGGACTTTGACAGCGACGACAACTGCCGACGAACCTCCCGCTGAATACCGGCCTGGGTTGCCTTGAGATTCAGCCGGGCTGTCCGGATGGTGATCAGGCTTTGCCGGAACGCCGTCTTTTCGGATGTGCGGGCCAGATCGGTGTTGCTCACAAGGCGAATGCTCCAGCGGTCCTCGTCGAACCCCATGCTTCCGCCGAAATGTTCCGAAAATGCATGTCGGTCATAACCGAACACCAGATCCAACTGGGGGAGGATGTTCTGTTTGGCCACATCGGACCGGCGGCGGGCCTCCCGGATTTCATCCTCGGTCTGTTCCATCTCGACCCGGTGATCCAGGGCGATTTTCACCGCTTTTTCCAAGGATATGCGGATGGTCTCGAATTCAAGGGGCGCGGAGACATCTATCGGTCTTTCCATCGTCATGGCCAAGATGAGTTTGAGTCGGTCTTCTCCGTTTCTAAGGGATTCCCAAGCAAGGGTCAGGCTGTCCTCCACATCCTTGAGTCGGATTTCGGCCCGGTAAACATCAAGAGGCGTGGCCAGCCCCACCTTTTCCTTGACCGCGGCGGTCTTTGCGTGTGCTTTCAGTCCTCGGACCTGGGTCTCGAATATCCTGAGCAGTTGCTTTTGCCTGATGATTTCATAGACCGCGGCGACCGTGTCAAGGAGAACATTGTTCTGGGTCTGATAAAGCGATCTCTCCGCCGTCCGCAACGCAAACTCGGAACGGGCCACCGGATCGGCAGTCGCCTTTCTCCCAAACCCTCTCAGCAGGGGAATGTTGAGGGAAAGCCCGATTTTTCCTGAGTAGAGGCTCTCTGATTTTTCAAACTCGGGACCCAGGGATGCCCTGATGCCGATGTCGAACGTCTTCTCCAAGGAGACGCCCGCACCAAAGGTTTCCCCATCATCTGCGTATCCTGCGGTGCCTGATGGCCGGATCTTCAGGTCAAACGCCGAGCGGACTGACGAGAGCGAGAGTCGCTGGCTTTCCAGACCTGCGGTCGACCGACAGAGCGTTCGGTTGGCCCGGAGCGCGAGGGAGATCGCCTCCTCAAGCGTCAGATGGATTGCCTGACCACCGGGGATCGCACAGGGGACATGGCACATCCAGAGACAAAGGGCGGTTATTTGGATTAGAGACTTTGGACTCATTTTTCAACAATCGACAGTCGTGGGGTTCTGCAAAGTTCAACAAAAAGATTCTCCCAAGCGCAGTTTGCAGTTCCGCCCTCAGGGGGTTTCGCACCGCCCAAAGGCGGAACTACAAACTGATCAGCCCTTCCTCACCCAAAGCTCCTTTCCCTTGAACACGACAGCGAGCTTCAGAATGTCCTGTATCCCCGCGGCTGTCAGTTCCGTGGCATAGCCCCTCTCCTCAATCTGTTTCAGGGCTTCCTTTAGAGCCTGTTGCGGCGTCTTTTTCTTTCTCCTTTTCTTCCCCTCCTCGTCGTCCAGCCGCTTGAACTCGATGATGATTCCCTGTCCCTTCGGATCCTTCGGCCTCAGCATGATGTCATACCGTCCGTAGCCCGACTCACGGTTTGATCGCATCTCGTACTTCCCGGACATCCAAACGAGCATCCCGAGGACCAAGGCGTGATAGACCTTCTCCGGTTCGCCGCTCAGGTCATGGTAGCTCATGATTTGGGTGACGATCACGCGGAGCATTCCTTCAAAGAGTTTCACGTCTCCGGTCTCCAATGCCCTTAGCATCTCCTCAAGCTGGTTCGAGTCGGTCTTTTCCGCGAACCATCGCCCCACCATATCCTCGTAGGCAACACGCACCTCCTCATTGGGTATCTCCATCTCATGGAGGTTTCTCCCAGTTCCCGGTCCGACGGGCTTCAGGTATCCGCTGAACAGCAGGAAGCTCCAGAGAAGGTCATCCCGGTCATCCAGATCCCTCATGACGATGCTCTCATACACCGGTTTCGTGACCCGCCGGCCCTCCAGCAACTGTCCCAACTCCTCCCGCAGCTCCTTCCCACTCCGGGTGGCGAGCCTCTCGATCATTCCCGTGTCCCCCGTGTTGATCCAGTACGGCTTGGCCTCCCCCTCGTTGTCCGCATAGTTGAGTACCGACCAGGGGTTGAAGATCACCATTCCTCCGAACAGATAGCCGTTGTACCAGTGGGACACATCCTCGTACCGTTCCCCCATGCCTCGGTCCTCAAGAAACTGTCTCACCTCCGGTTCGGTGAACCCGAACGCGTCCCGGAACTTCCGGCTCAACACAGTGTAAACTCCGGGATTGTTCAGGCCGGAGAAGATCGACTCCTTGGCCACCCGGAGGATGCCGGTCAGCACTCCCCTGAACAGGTGCTCATTGTCCTTGAGGCCGGCGCTCAGGAAGTTCCTCACAAACCGGATCACGTCCTTGTAATATCCCTCGGCATATCCCGCATGCAACGGGGTGTCGTACTCGTCAATGAGGATGACGACCTTTTTCCGATGATGTCTGAAGAGACATTCGCTCAAAAATTTCAAGGCATCCTCGCATTCCTCGGGGGTTGCGGTCTTCTCCATAAATCGTCGGAGAAGACTTCTGTCGGTTTCATCACAGGCATCTGAAGATAGGAGCAGATCCGTGTGACACCTGAAGATGGTGCGTATCATCCCTGTCAGCTTGCTGTAGCAGGCATCCCAGGTTCCCTCCTTGATGTCTTTGAATGTCATCCAGATCACCGGATATTTGCCCTGATGCGTGTCAAAGCATTCGTGATCGCGGATGGCCAGCCCGTCGAACAGGGGCCTCCGGTCCTCGTCCGTCCTTTCAAAGAAGTAGCGCAACATGCTCAGGTTCAGGGTCTTGCCGAACCGTCGGGGGCGTGGGAGCAGGATCACCTTTGCCGAGGCATCGACAATCTCACGGACAAACTCGGACTTGTCAATGTAGTGACGGCCGTCCTCACGGATTTCCCTGAAATCGGAGAAGCCGATGGGCAGGCGTCTTTTCTTCACGGACACTTGTTTCTCACTCATTCTTCTCCTCCTTTGCTCGGAATCAATTCCGAGGCTGAAAGCCGAAGCAGGCTGAAGCCAGCTGTCGTGTTCCGTGCGCCTCGGAATCAATTCCGAGGCTGAAAGCGCAAGCAGGCTGAAGCCAGCTGTCGT
>JAOZRQ010000703.1 GCA_029940115.1 Desulfobacterales bacterium | reverse complement strand
ACTTGCCCCCGACGTCTTTAATCGGGGGATGTCGGGGGCAAGCTTTTTCCCAAACTGGCCGACTTCCCAACTGCAAGAAAAAGCCGGGTTTCTTTTCACAATGGGCGAGAAACCGGGCCCCCGATAAAAACTTGCCCCCGACGTCTTTAATCGGGGGATGTCGGGGGCAAGCTTTTTCCCAAACAGGCCGACCTCCCAACTGCAAGAAAAAGCCGGGTTTCATTTCTTTTGTCCTGCACACAGTTTCAATTTACAATTCATATGGAAGGGAACCGTGATGAAATCAAACTGCATAGACATTGGGACACTTGACGCGTATATGAATGGCCAGCTTTCGGACAAAGAGAGAAGAGAGACAGAGGAACACCTTTTGCTGTGCGACGACTGCATGGAAGAGGCGCTGTTGGCCAACATCCTGTTGAATGACAGTGAACTGACCCGATATGAGCCGGGGCCCGCGGACAGGGTCCGGCTCGCCTATCAGGGCATCAAGGAGAAAATCAGGACAAAGCTGTCCGACTGGCTCACCCATGCATCCCCTCCTGACTGGCTGTTGTGCAACCCATCCCCTGTGCGGTCATCCGCTGACGTGTCCACGGCCATTGCCTCCATTCTCGTGAGAAAGGACATTCATGACCTTCAGACAGAGATGTATGTTGAAAAGGGAGACGACGGAAACGCCCGCGTCTGGATCAAGGTGTTGAAGGATGACAAACCCGCGAAAAACATCAGCCTCACCCTGCTCAAGGACGGAGAAGTCCCCTTTGCGCGCTTTCTGAGCCGGGATTATGTGCTTTTTGAGAAGCAACCCTTTGGAAATTACAGCCTGACCCTCGAAGGGAAATTGTCGGAAACGGAGGCATGGTTTCAGACCCCACCCTACCATTTCGAAATGAATGACGCAGGTTTTTATGAAAAAGAACACGATCTGTCTTGAATTCAGACCCCACCATTTTGAAATGAATGACGCAGGTTTTTATGAAAAAGAACACAATCTGTCTTGAAGCCGCGAGAGAGAGGAATCGCCTGAAGATCGGCGTATGCCGTCCCGATGAGGTGATCTGGCACTATGAGGAGCTGCCCGCTCCCATGGGACAGATTGACGCGCGGTGCGTCTCTCTCGCAGAGGCCCTGAACAATGCCAGCAGGAAGGGGTTCGGGGGAAGCCGGGAGTTTGAGGGACTCCGGTCAGAGGGCCGGATGCTCTGCGACGAGCTGTTGACGCGGGACCTCAAGGAGAAGCTCAGAAATGCGGATGCCGAGTATCTGATATTGAAGCTGGATGACCGTCTGGTCCACATTCCCTGGGAACTGATCTGCATTGACCATGAGTTTCTCTGCCAGCGTTTCAACATGGGCCGGCTGGTGTCCACCCGCCAGAAAATCGGAGAGAACACTCCCCGCTCCCTGAAAAAGCCGTTGAACATATGGATACTCGCCAATCCCGGGGGAGATCTGGCGGTCGCCGCGTCCGAAGGGCTGAGGATATTCCAGGACATGGCCCGGATGAACGAGGATGAGGATGTTGTCTCGCCGTCCCTTGACGCGGAGATCACCCCGGATGAGATCAGGGTGCGGATGACGAATTATGACATGGTTCACTTTGCAGGTCATGCGGACTACAAAACCCGGCAGGATCCCAATGGACTCGGACAAAGCGGGTGGCGACTCGCGGGGGGCGACTTCACGGTCCATGACATTGACAAGATGGCCGGCAGCGCGGCGATGCCGGCCTTTGTATTCTCAAATGCCTGCCAGTCAGCCCGCACGGAGGAATGGGAATGGAAGGGGACGGCCGGGGAGGGATCCTTCGGCTTGGCCAATGCGTTCCTGCGCGCCGGCGTGAAGCATTATCTCGGCACATTCTGGGAGATCATGGATGAGCCGGGGGGCCAGTTTGCCCATGAATTTTATGATCTGCTGAGCACCGGGATGCCGGTGGGCAAGGCGGTGAGAGAGGCGAGGCGCAATCTGATGGAAAAGCATGGCCCGGACACCTGCTGGGCCAGTTACATCTTGTATGGGGATCCGAGAGTCAGCTATTTCGGCGGGAATGAGACCCTCGGGAAAACAGAGACCCCTCTGGAGCCGAGCATCACCCGCACCCGCGCCACACGGGGAACATTTTTCAACTACTCCCTGAACACGGCAAAATTGAAGGAGGTGTGGCACTGGACCGCGGCGATTCTGGTCATCATCACCTTGACGGTCGGCATCCTCGCAGGTGTGTATCATATGAAGGGCGGGGAGCAGCATCGGCAGATCGAGATTCGGCGGATCCTCATGGCACAGGCTGAGAAAAGGCAGAAGAAGACCGAGGCACTCTTCGGAGAACTGATCAGGACCGCTCCTCTCTCATACCCGTCAACCGATGGCGGGCCGTTGACACTCGCCATGATCTTCGATTCCCGGGCCTCCCTTTCGGATCGGAAAAAGGAGAATCTCGCGGCCTTTGCCATTCAGAGCCAGCTCATTGCCCATTCCCGCTTCAAGGTGCTGGAGAGGAAATCATTCGATGTGGTCCTTCAGGAGCTGATATGGGAGGGACCTGCCGAATTGAACCTGCTGATGCCGAAATTGCTCCTCTTTCTTGAAGTCCATGAGGATGAGGAAGGCTCGCTTCTCCTCATGCGGCTGGTGGACAAGACCACCGGGGTGGTGATTGACAACCTGTTTGAGACGCTCGCGGATGACATGCCGGTGTTTGCCCAGAAGACACAGCTTGCCGACGACTTGTTGAAGATACTGGCGGCACACTATCCGCTTATCGGGGAGATATCAGAGATCAACGGGGAGGAGATCCGCCTGAATGTCGGAGATGACGCAGGCGTCAAAATGGGACAGTGGTTCAAGGTGGTCGGCAAGAGTGTCTTTCTGAAAGTCGTGTCGGTGGAAATGGAGACCTGCGTGGTGAAAATCGCAAAGGGGAGATCATCCCGCCTCGAAAAGGGATGTCGGGTCGAGGCGATCAGTTTGTAGTTCCGTCCCGCAACAGAAAGTTCGTAGTTCCGCCTTCAGGCGGTATGACACCGCCTGTAGGCGGAACTACGAA
>JAOZRQ010000702.1 GCA_029940115.1 Desulfobacterales bacterium | reverse complement strand
GTGCAAAGCTCGCTTTGCGAGTCGCCATCATGTCCGGAGTGCAAAGCCTGCTTTGTGAGTCACCATCATGTCCGGAGTGCAGTGCAGTGCAAGGCTTGCTTTGCGGGTCGCCTATCCCGTTTCTCCTATGGATTCCGGCGGATTGGCGAATCCGGCGGCTCGGATTTGTCAACGTCCGAGCCGAGCAAGCTATTGATGACGGCTCGGATTTGTCAGTCAAGCTATCCGAGCCACTCTCCGAGGGGAAACACGCCAAACACTCAGTTATTTCTGTTTTTCGTCATCAAAAATGCCTTGGGCATCCTTGACCGACGCCTTTTCATGGATGATGGCGCGCAACGCCTTCATCATGGGGGCCGGATACTCATGTTGCCAGATGTTCCTGCCGAGGTTCACCCCGATGGCCCCCTTCTGCATCCCATCATGCACGAACGCAAAAGCCTCCTGTTCGGTCTCGCATTTGGGTCCCCCTGCCATCACCACCGGAACCGGACAGCCGTTGGTCACTTTGTCGAAGTCCTCGCACCAGTAGGTCTTGACCACCTTGGCCCCAAATTCTGCGGCAATGCGGCAACAGAGCCCCAAGTACCGGGCGTCCCTCTTTTCCAGTTCCTTCCCCACCGCGGTGACGGCCATGACGGGGATGCCGTAGTCTTCGCATTCATCCACAAGTGTCCCCAAGTTCACAAGGGAATCATACTCATATTCACTTCCGACAAAAATGGACATCCCCACCGCCGCGGCATTGAGCCGGATCGCCTCGGTGACGGACGTGGTCAGGGCCTCATGGGACAGATCCTTTCCGATGATGCTGGTGCCGCCTGACATCCTCAGAATCACAGGGGGGCTGTTCGCCGGGTCCACACAGGCACGAAGTACGCCCCGGGTGACAAACAGCCCGTCCGCAAACGGAATCAGCGGGGCGATGGTCTCCCCCGGTTTCTCAAGTTTTCGGGTGGGTCCTTGGAAATAGCCATGATCAATCGGCAGAAACATGCAATGCCCATCCGATTGGATCAGCCGCGACAAGCGATTTTTCATTCCCCAATCCATTAATTAATTCTCCTTATAATGTGACTGATTCTAACGGATTTTGTGCTTGCATGAGACTGATTCCTGCAACCCGCAGATGAACGCAGATGCTCCCGCACAGGCCGTATGTGTTCATCTGCGTTTGTCTGCGGTTCATATCGGAAACCACAAAAACCATTAGAATCAGCAATGTGACTGATTCTAACGGATTTTGTGGTTGCATGTGTTTCAGACAGTCACGATCCTGAAAGCCGGTCCGGGGGCAGCCAGCCGGAACATATGAGAGCCAGACAACCCTCACAAACGGGAAGGCCCCTGCCCGGCACACAGGCCATCAGTGTCCATCCGCGGTTCACAATGAATCCGGAGTTTGCATGTTTCCAGCCCGTATCGGAAACCACAAAAACCGTCAGAACCAGAAATGTTTCAGAGACATTTCTCTTGACTCATAAGTTAACATGATACAGAAAAAAAAATGGATGTCAAGCACTCTTTGGCATTCTTTGTTTCTGACTGACATTTAATTTGTGAATCAGTTTCAGGAACACTGAGTTCCGGGTCCTCGGCTGGCCGGATTCTCATCCATGCATGTGTCGTCGCCGGGGCAACGTCATGGACGCTCCCATGTAAAGGCATGGAAATTCAAAAAGATGGGGATATGCCATGAGTTCCATGTCAAAATTGAAAAAAAGCAGGGACAATTGGAGGAAAAAAGCAGTTGAGCGTGGAAAAAGTGAGCATTATCAGCGAAAGGAAAAGATTCGCATCAGATTGCCGTATTCCAGCAGGAGTTCCCCAAGGTCATTTGACAATCCGGCACGAGCGAGGAAAGGGACCCGGCGGAAGGGACTGATGTCGTTCAGGGGGTTAGAAGCATGTCATCCGAATCTGGCCCCTCGCCTTCTGTCAGAGAGCAGGATGCAAAATCCCTTCCAAAGAGCAGGTCAACCTTCAGTGTGCCTTTTTGCTTTCCCGGAATCCATCCGGCAGGAAGCCCCGCAGGAGTTTTGACCAGTTTTCCCCCTGAGACAACTCTCAGCGCATCTCCCGGTTTCAGCCCGGACATCTTGCCCGCGGAGATGTACCAGCTTTGCTTTTCTCTGGAAAAGGATCGGCAGAACCAAGGCATGATGCCGCTTTTTTTGACGGCAAAGTCAAACAGATTGCGTAAGACTTGGCTGATAAACGTGTTCACCTCTGCTTTGTTTCTGAGCTGTGCGGTGATCTCTATCAGCGGATAGCGAACAGACAGCCCGGTGTCAACCACTTCAATTCTGGTTCTAACTGTTCCGGGCATCTGCTTCGGGATTTCAAAACGCTCAATCAGCGCCAGCATCCGTACTCCCGGATAAACCCCGACTGCCCGGGACACACAGAGAAGGTCTCTCTTCTCAAGGCAATCCGTACTGGTCAAAGTCTCCATGATCTGATCCTGATCCGCAACAATCACAGGGAAGGCTTTCGCCACTTGGGGGGTGGCGAGAAGGATGGCTTTGGCGGTCTCCCGCGTCATGCTTTCAGGGTCAAGAATGAAGCCGACCTTTGGCGGGAAGGGTTGGGGATTGGAGGGATTTGGAATTGAGGGATTGGAGGCTTGAGGGATTGGATTGGAGGCTTGAGGGATTGGGGGATTGGAGGCTTGGGGGATTGGATTGGAGGCTTGAGGGATGGGGGGATTGGAGGCTTGAGCCTGAATCTTTGAATTGCTCAATTCCTCAACCCCTGAATCCTTTGATTCCGACTCGTTTTTTGAAAGGAGATTGCCAAGATCAATACGCTTCTCCTGCTTTTTTTCCCTGAAATAATCCCCTGAAAGAAGAAACGGCTGATCCACTGTTACCCGGCGCACTTCATCTGCGGAGTACGCGTCTCCCTCTTTTGTCTCCTTGCTTACAATATCAGGCGCAGAAGCGCATCCCCACCAGAGAAGCATGAGAAAGAGCAAAATCGTCCAAACTTTTCTTTTCATAATTGATGTTTGATGTTTGATGTTTGATAATTGAAGATTGCCAGCAAATCGAAA
>JAOZRQ010000701.1 GCA_029940115.1 Desulfobacterales bacterium | reverse complement strand
AATGAATTGCCGGGCCATTTTCACAAGTCCCTCCGGGACAATTCCCCCAACTTGCCCGACAATCCCTTCGAACTTTGTTTGGCCGGAACAAGGGCACCCGAACCCTACAGCAACAAGCAACCCTTAACCCTTAACCCTTAACCCTGATTTACATAGGAGAGATTATGGATTTTGCTTTGTCAAAAGAGCTTGAGATGATCAGAAAGGCGGTCCGCGAGTTCGCGAACAAGAAGATCGCCCCTTTTGCGGATGAGTGGGACGCGAACCATCATTTTCCATATGAGGAGGCCATCAAGCCGATGGCGGAGCAGGGCTTCTTTGGAACCGTGATTCCCGAAGAATATGACGGGGACGACGTGGGATGGGTCGCGACCATGATCGTCACCGAGGAGATCGCGAGGGCCTCCAGCTCCCTGAGAGTTCAGATCAACATGCAGACCCTCGGATGCGCGTACACCATCTACCGATACGGGTCCGACGAACTCAAGAAGAAGTACATCGCCAAACTGGTGAACGCGGAGTATGTCGGCGGATTCGGGATCACGGAGTCAGACGCGGGGTCCGATGTCATGTCCATGTCTTCTACCGCCGAGGACAAGGGGGACCACTGGCTTCTGAACGGCTCCAAGACTTGGATATCGAACGCGAATGTGGCTGATGCCGTGATCTATTATGCATATACCGATCGTTCCAAAGGCTCAAAGGGGCTTTCCGCGTTCGTGGTGGAACTGAAGAACTTCAACGGCGTGAAGACCACGACCTTGGACAAGATGGGGTCTTTCTCCTCACCCACCGGGGAAATCTTCCTCAGCGAAACGAAGGTCCCGAAGGAGAACATCCTCGGAAATATCGGGGACGGGGCCAAGATCGTGTTCAGCTCCCTGAACCAGACCCGGCTCTCCGCCGCAGCCGGCGCGGTGGGCGTGGCCCAGGCGTGTTTTGATGCTGTGGTGAAATACTGCAAGGAACGGAAGCAGTTTGGAAAGCCGATTGGCGAGTTCCAGATGAACCAGGACATGGTGGCCCAGATGTCCGCGGAGATTGAGGCGGCCCGGCTTCTGGTTTACAAATCCGCATGGATGAAGGATCAGGGACAACTGAACAATGGGCTGGACGTGGCCCAGGCAAAGTATTTTGCTGGCGAGGTCGTCACCAAGTGCGCCAACTATGCGATGCGGATTCTCGGGGCTTATGGCTACTCCACCGAATATCCGGTGGCCCGCTACTATCGGGACACCCCCACCTATACCATGGTGGAAGGATCGGCCAACATCTGCAAGTGGATCATCGCGCTGGACCAACTCGGCATCCGAAAGGCGAATCGGTAAATGATGCTGGATGTTTGATGCTGGATGTTTGATGCTGGATGTTTGAAGCCTCTGAATTCCGGAAGCCGACAAAAAGCTGATGTGCGTAAGGAAATTGAATATTTGCAGGAAAGGCGGAAAAGAAAGGAAAATCAATGGGACGAATTATTGCACAAGTGAAAGTCACAAACTTGTTTGACGAAGACAAGTCAATGACATGCGGCATGTTTGTGGATACCGGAGCCGGGGCGATGATTCTGCCAAAAGCTTGGAAAGAAAGGTTTGGAGAGTTCAAGCGTACAGAACCTGTGGAATTGTTGCTTGCCAATCAGGAGGTGATCAAAGGAGAGGCATGCTGGCCGGTGGAGATAAAAATTGAAGGGTTTCGGCCCGTGTCAAATGAGATTGTTTTCGTTGACATGGATACAGCAGGCGAGGATTACGAGCCCTTGCTGGGCTATGTGATTTTGGAACAAGCCCAGGCGGCAGTGGACATGTTGGGACATCGGTTGGTACCTGTAAAATATATTGACATGAAATAGTTGCTGATTATAACGCTTTTCTGGAGGCCCCTGTCCGTGAACGTGAACTTAAACGTGAACGTGAACGTGAACCTGAACATCCAGTCACGAACAAGTTCACGTTCACGGGCTCCCCTAAATCCGTTATAATCAGAATAGTTGCGAGGTGTCCAGAGTGTAAAACTCATTTTGTGAGCGTGTGCAGGGAAATCAGCAACTTACAGGCGTTTACAACAAACTGACAAATGGCAAAAGCAGAGATTAAACCACATGTCGAAAAGAGACGCATTTCATTATGAAGCAAAAAGCGCATTAATAAAGGACGGATGGACGGTCACCGACGATCCGTTCCCAATCCGTTATGATGATGTTGACATGTATGCGGATTTAGGAGCGGAAAGGCTCATTGCGGCCGAGAAGGCAAAGGAGAAAATTGTGGTTGAGGTCAAAAGTTTCATAGAAGGCTCGCTTGTGTCACAATTTCATATGGCTGTCGGACAGTTCATTGATTATCGTATATGCCTTGAAGATATTGAACCGGAGCGTGTCTTGTTTCTTGCTGTGCCTTTTGATGCATTTCATACCTTTTTTCGTAAGCGATTAGTGCAAACTGTCATCGAAAGGTTCGATATCAGGATCATTGTGTTTGATGTCAAAAAAGAGGAAATTGTCAGATGGATAAGATAGAGACTTACCGCATGCATATAAAAAAACTCATTGCTGAATACGGCAAATATAAACCTTCCTACGGCGAAATTGATGTGGAGCTGATTTTTGACACCGAACACGATCATTATCAGTTGGTCAATGTGGGCTGGCATGATCAGCGTCGTATTATGAATTGTTATTTGCACATCGATATTAAAGGCGGAAAAATCTGGATTCAGCATAATGGCATGGAAGATGACATCGCAGAAGAATTGGTGAATTCAGGTGTGCCGAAGGAGGATATTGTGTTAGGGTTTCATGCCCCGTATAAACGGAAATACACAGGTTATGCATTGAACTGATTTTTTCATGTATTTCGTGTTTGGGTCGGTGGCTTCGGGGATGAGAATGCCTGCATTGAAATAACCAGTTCCTTCATCGCATCATTGCCGGAATTTCATGCCTCCCGACAGCGGGCAAGGGCAGAGGCAGGGGACAGGAAATTATTTGTTTAGTCACAGTTACTAGAGCTTTCAACATAATGTTTGTCCGGAATCCCCAGTTTGCAGTTCCGCCTTCA
>JAOZRQ010000700.1 GCA_029940115.1 Desulfobacterales bacterium | reverse complement strand
CGGTTTTTTGCATATCAGACAAAAGGAGTGCAAAAATTGAGCGAGGGCAGCGAGCAGTTTTTTGCATATCAGACAAAAGGAGTGCAAAAATTGAGCGAGGGCAGCGAGCGGTTTTTTGCATATCGCATGTGCCCTTGGCCGCAAGCCCGGGATGATCCCGTCCTCTACCTCGTCAAGGAGTATGATGCCGGCATTCTTTCCTGCCCGGGTCCCGGCCGGGATATACTTGAAAACTTTAACTTGTGAACTTCTTATTTTTATGCTATGAGTGATTATTCATGGGATTTTCTGCCTGACCTGATCCTCATGGGTCTGGTGATGCCGGTGATGACCGGCTTCGAGGCTGTTCAGGAGATACGGGAAACACCCGGATTCCGGGAAACGCCGATCATCACTGTCTCCGCCAGTGTCATTGATACAGATCGGGAAAGGAGCCGCATTGCCAGCTGCGATGCTTTTCTGCCCAAGCCGGTCAGAGCCGGGAAACTGTTCGGGCTTATGGAAGAGCTCATGGGGCTGGAGTGGATTTATGATGAGAGCGAGCCGGAAATAACCGGTGAGGAATCGGTTCCGAATGACGCGGATATCATCCCGCCGCCTCCGGACGAACTGGATGCCCTGTATGAGCTGGCCAGATTCGGAAACATGGACAGGATACGACAGCGGTCCCTGCATCTGGAGGAGCTGGATGAGAAATATGCTCCCTTTGCCCGGAAACTGCGGGCACTTGCCGAAGATTTTGAGGATGAGCGGATACTGGCACTGGTAAAACAATTCATTGGGAATTAGGAGGAAGGATACTCTGTCTGAGATATGACAACGGATCGGAGAATGGATATGACAACGGATCAGAGGATGAAACGGATTTTTCTGTTATCCGTTCAATCCTGAAATCCGGTGTCATATCTGGCTGTGAGAAATATGACAACGGATCGGAGGATGGATATGACAACGGATCGGAGGATGAAACGGATATATCCGTTCAATCCTTCAATCCGTTGTTCTCATGACACGCACTTCCCCAATTCCCCCTGCTTCATCTCGCTCACCCGCCTCGCCGCCTTCTCCCGAAGCAACATCTCGGAGACCATCTCATCCAACTGCCGATCTTCTGCCGCGAAGATGATTTTCGACATGCTGTCGAGATAACGGATGGTCTCCTGAAGGCGGATATCCGCGAATGAAAGCCCTTTCATGTTCGCCTTCATCAGCTCGACGATCATCTCTTTTTTGATCTCATACTCTTTTAGGAAGAATATCGTCGGATCATCCAGCCATCCCGGATCAAGGTCGAAATCCATGATCCGCTCGTTGATCGAGGACTGGATGTTCCGCACATCCCGTGAGGTGAAGAAGGGATAGGCCTGCTTGACCGCGTGGAAGAAGTGGGCGAAGAAGTCATGTTTGGGGGGTTTGTGTTTCCGGAGAACCTGGTCAAAGATCACCCGGATCCGATCTTCAGACGGCTTTTCAAGGGTTTCGCAAGCTTTTGAGATGCTGGGGGCCAGTCTCTGTTCACTCAGAAATTCATAATCTCTCGGAGCGATCATGTCAATGAAGTTCGGGTCAATCTCATTGAAGCGTCTCCACCAGAGAAAGTCCTGATCCAGAAAGTCCTCGCGGGTCATCGCACCGCCCATGTAGAACCGGTCCATGATGCGGGAGAGGACCGCCTTGTCCAGCTGCTCCGGCAGGTTGGTGAACAGTTCGATGACCACATTGCCGTAATTTACCGCGTAGGCCCCTTCGGTGTTTCTGAGGAACACGCCGATGACCTCCCTCACCCCCGCGGAAACGCCTTGTCGGGTGCGGTCCTCCAGATTGTTCTCCGCGTCATCCACCGGCGCGTACACGATTTTGTCCGGGTCTTTGAGCGGCTTCATCCATTCGATGGTCCGCTCCGCGGAGCCGCCCTGAAATGTGGAGACCAGATTGTCCGGCATGGGCCAGAAGAGAAACGGCAGGTCTATGGCTTGGCAGAAGTCGTGGAGCATGGTCGCGGTCGCGGCGATCTGGAGGCTCTTGCCGGTCCCCGGCTCTCCGTGTCCCATTCGCACGGTGGGGAGCCCCCCGAGATCGCCCATCGGGTTTCTCCGGGTATTCTTGTCGTAGCAGAGAAGCCGTTCCGCCAACCGTCTCGCCTTATGCTTGGCGTCCCGGTTCCCCACGATCTCCCCGAGTTCCACTCGGTTGAACTCGATACTGGCGGCCCTCTCGCCGATCTGAACCTGAAATCCGTTGAGACAGAAATCCTCTCTCGCCAGCTTGTAGCTTTTTGAAACAAAGATCTCGGTATGTTGCAGCGAGGCTTCCCGGTTCTTGATCTCATCAATGATCCCCTGAAAATAGAGCAGGGTCATCTTGATGAACTCAAGGTCGGTATGCACCACGCCGGATCTTTCCAGATAAGCGACATAGTAGAATACCATGCAGTCAAAGGCCCGGACCGGCGCGGTCAGGGTCATTTCGGGGATTCCCCGGAATTTCATGTTCACCGCGTTCACGTCTTCGGATCGATATTCGGAAAGTTTCCATACCACATAGTACGCGGCGGAGAAGATCGCCATGGCTGCCGCGGTCCGATATTTCTGCCTGAACTCTGTCTTCTGGCCCTCGGAGAGTCCCCTATCGCGGTTCAGGGCCATCAGCCCCTCCAGACCCGAGAATTTCGTGTAGAGCGCGGAGATGTGCATCCCGATCTCCAGCCCTCGGCGGACCACCATCAGGACATGGTTGACCGGTTCGCTGAGCAGCAACGGGTCCTTGCTCACCCGTTTCGCGTTCCCGTAAAGGGAGAGTTCCTCGGCCGCGGACTGCCGGATGGATGAGTCGCGCCATTTATGTCTCTCCTTCTCGACCTTGTCAAACAGGCTTGCGTTCTCAGGGGCCCATCGGACTTTCTTCAGGAGAAGGTTCGCCTTGTCCGAAAATTTGTCGAGATGGGCATCTTCAATGGGAAGATAAGATGAGGTGTCAACCGACATGATTTCCTCCATGTTTATAGCACATTTTCTGATTATAACGGATTTAGGGGAGCCTTAAACTTGAACGTGCACGTGAACGTGC
>JAOZRQ010000183.1 GCA_029940115.1 Desulfobacterales bacterium | reverse complement strand
GAGTCGAAGTGGACGGTGCGGGCGGTTCCGATGAAGATGCCGGTCCCGCTCCCCAGGCTGAGGGAGTCGTCCGTGTAGCCGTCGCCGTCGTAGTCCCCCTTCAGCGTCCCGCCGCCCGCGGCCAAGCTCACATGGGCCATGAACTCCTGGGAGGGCGCGTTGGAGATCACCCCGCAGTCGCCGGCCACCGCGTCCCCCTCCACGTCCCGGAACTCGGTGTGAAACGCAAATGTCCCGCGTGTCGCGGTGGTGTTCGAGTCGAAGTGGACAGAGTGGGCGGTTCCGATGAAGATGCCGGTCCCGCTCCCCAGGGTGAGGGAGTCTTCTGTATAGCCGTCGCCGTCGTAGTCCCCCTTCAGCGTCCCGCCGCCCGCGGCCAAGCTCACATGGGCCATGAACTCCTGAGAGGATGGATTGGAAAGCACCCCGGAATCTCCTCCGATATCTGCTGTTATGCTGTCAGGAAAGGGCTTGCCATAAACCGCATAGTATCCCTGGGTTGAACTGTTGTTGGAATCAAATCGAATCTCAGTGGCACTCCCGATGAAGACTCCTGTCCCGCTCCCTATTGAAACAGAATCGTCTGCATAGCCGTCATCATCGTAGTATCCTTTCAGTGTTCCGCCTCCTGCTGACAAGCTGACGACAACCATCATATCAGCTCCTATGCCGGAGAATGTTTTGTCCGATGAGATTTCACCGCTTTGGATCCAGCCTGCCGGAAGACCGGAAGAATCTCCTCCTGATGAACTGTTCACGGTGATCGTCACCGAATCGGTTCCGGTTGCGCCGTTGCTGTCGGTGGCGGTCAGGGTGATCGTATGCGTCCCGACGGACAGACTGCTCTTTGTGAAGGATGTTCCGGTTCCGATCTGACCATCCCGGCTGGATGTCCAGACCAGGGAACTGCTGTACAGATTGCCGTCTTCCGCATCATAGCCGCTGCCACTGAAACTGATGGCGTTCCCTTCGCTAAATGTCCCGCCTGACGGGCTGCTGATGGTGGCCGTCGGAGAGGTGTTGGCAGACGAGTTCACTGTAATCGTCACAGAATCGCTTCCGGTCGCCCCGTTGCTGTCGGTTGCGGTCAGGGTGATCGTATGCGTCCCGACGGACAGACTGCTCTTTGTGAAGGATGTTCCGGTTCCGATCTGGCCGTCCCGGCTGGATGTCCAGACCAGGGAACTGCTGTACAGATTGCCATCTTCGGCATCATAGCCGCTGCCGCTGAAACTGACGGAGTTCCCCTCGGTAAATGTCCCGCCTGACGGGCTGCTCATGGTGGCTGTCGGAGAGGTGTTGGCGGACGAGTTCACTGTAATCGTCACAGAATCGGCTCCGGTTGCGCCTTTGCTGTCGGTGGCGGTCAGGGTGATCGTATGCGTCCCGGCGGACAGACTGCTCTTTGTGAAGGAGGTTCCGGTTCCGATCTGACCGTCCCGGTTGGATTTCCAGACCAGGGAACTGCTGTACAGATTGCCATCTTCTGCATCATAGCCACTGCCGCTGAAACTGATGGCGTTCCCTTCGGTAAATGTTCCGCCTGACGGGCTGCTGATGGTGGCCGTCGGAGAGGTGTTGGCAGACGAGCTTACCGTGATCGTAACAGAATCGGTTCCGGTTGCGCCTTTGCTGTCAGTGACCGTAAGGGTTATGACATGGGTTCCCACGGACAGGCTGCTCTTTGTGAAGGAGGTTCCGGTTCCGATCTGGCCATCCCGGGTGGATGTCCATACCAGGGAAGTGCTGGACAGATTGCCGTCTTCAGGGTCATAACCGCTGCCGCTGAAGCTGATCGTGTTCCCCTGAGTGAAGGAGGCTCCGTCTGACGGACTTCCGATGGTGGCCGATGGTGAGTTGTTTCCGGAGACATCGGTGTTAATAGTGATGGTCACGGAACCGCTTCCAGCGGCACCTTTGCTGTCGGTGGCAGTCAGGGTTATGACATGCGTCCCTGCGGAGAGGCTGTCCTTTGTGAAAGAGGTTCCGGTTCCCAGCTCACCATCTCTGTCTGAAGTCCAAATCAGAGAACTGCCGGGCAGATTCCCGTCTTCCGCATCCTCTCCGCTGCCGCTGAATCTGATTGTGTTCCCTTGAGTGAACGAGGCTCCGCCTGACGGACTGTTAATGGTGACAGTGGGCGCAGAATTTTCAAGCAATGCCCTTGCCGCAACAATCCGCAAGATATAAATCGCCTCTTCCAATCCTATAAGTCCGTCTCCGTTTACTTCAAATTCAATAGATATGGGAGCCGACGGAGTTTTTCCTGATAGAATTTGGAGGGCCAGTATTGCATCGGCCAGATTGACTGCTGAGTCTCCGTTTATATCTCCAGCCGAATCATCATAAGACCCAGCCTGACCGCCTCGCACACATCGGACGTGATAACTGCCTGATTTACTGTGGTGATTTACATGGCCGTTGTAGAAATTCACGAGCCACGATTTCTCGGGGCTGACAGTGGAGGTACTCGAGGACCAGTACCACAAGTACCAAAACGACTGAGTATTGGAAAAATACTCAGTATCTATGGCAGGATTGTATTGCCCATAGTCAGTAATAGAATGAAGTTCTTCTATGCTCGGCAGACGCCAGTCGTTATACCCGGCAACGCCAAAAAAAGAAATCAACTCGCAGTAGCCGAAGGCCTCTTCCCATGTCATTTCTGAATCGGAGCCTTCTTGCTGCCACATCAGGCCGGTATTAGGATCCGTCACCGTGCTGTACTCGTTAATGACCAAATCATCAAATGATTCAGCCTGTCCGCCACGCACGGCACGCACGTAATAACTGCTTGACTTATTGTCGTTGTACATGTAACCGTAGCTGAAGTTCACATACCACGCATCCCCGAGGGCCTCGATGCGGGTACTCGACGACCAGTAGCACGTCCCCTGAGTATTGGGAAAATAGCCAGTGTCTATGGCGGGCCTATCTCTATCCAGATTTGCAATAGAAGCCAATTCCTTAATCGTAGGCAGCCGCCAATCAGAGTACCCACCGAAATTTTCAGAATTAAGGGCATTGATAAAATCTTCTGTGTCAGTGCCGTTTCCAAATATGCCTGCATGACCTCCATTTGTTTCGGGGTTGCTGTCGTACCAAGTATATTCGTTATCCTTGTCATGGATTGATCCGTCATCAGTCTTCACCTCCCAGATCAGCCCGGTCACATTGTCCCGTACCATTGTCCACGAGGTTGCGGTATCGGGGAGGTCGTTTCCGCTCGCATCCAATTTGGTGTATGAGCGGGGGTTGTTGACGTACTGGGCATCCTGGCCGTAGAAATCCTCGCCGGGTGCGGGACAGGGGATTTCTTCTGTGTCATTGTAGCATTTGGTTTGCCCTGAATCGGGTATGGGCCATCCTTGTTGCGCCGCTGGTTCGATTTCAATAATCCTGAATTCATCAGTACAGTCACATACCGTGCAACCGTTGGCACTTTGTAGGCAAAATTTATAGGTATCTCCAAGTTCCATGTCAGCTTTAAAATGATAAAGCCCGTTATTTTCAAGCAGAAGTATAATATCAGGACTGCCGTTTTTCATGAGGGTGACATTGAACTTGTAGTAAGGGAAATAAGTTGTATCCCATGTCATATCATACCATTCATTCTGTATCAGTTCATCTTCTTTTGACAGGTTTACGGTTATGGTCTCAGATTGTCCGGTATTCCTGAATAATGCTTTGATCTCATGATTATCTGTATTTTCTGAAAATGTATAAGTATATACGGCACCGACAGATTTACCGTCCACCAGAACATCTTCCAGTTCGTATCCCGGTTCCCGTGCCATATAGAATGTTTTATTTCCCCCGGCTTCCAAGGTAATTTCACCTGATGGACTGATAACTCCGCCGGTCTCGGATGAAGCGGTAAGAGTGAAACTTTCATAAAGATTGGGATCATAAACAACATCTGCACAGATCAGTTTTTCGCCGTCGGATTCGAGACATACTTTCCATCCGGGTTCATCAGTGACATAGAAGCCGTAGCTTTCAACATGTCCACTGAAGCTGCCACGGAATTTCTGATAATCGCCCAGATAAGAGACAAATTCTATCCTGTCAAGAGAACCGATATCCCATGTCGCGGTAAAGCTCTTCCATTGATTTGATGTGATTCCGTCTTGTGTAATTTTTATATCTATATCTCCAGCCGAATCATCATAAGACCCAGCCTGTCCGCCACGCACGGCACGCACATAACGGCTGTAAGACTTACTGTCGTTGTTGCCGTCGCTGCCGCTGCTGGAACCGACGTTCCATGCGTCGTCCTCGTCATTGGCGTTGGTCGTGGAAGACCAATAGCTGGACGAAACGGTATAATTCTCAAAAATAGGATCAATGGCCGGATAATAACGGCTCAGATCGGCAAAGGATGCCAGTTCCTTGATGGTGGGCAAACGCCAGTCGGCCTGGCCGGCCAGATTCAGGTTGTTGCAGTAATCCAGGGCCTCTTGCCATGTATAGTCGTTGTTCATATCGCGCAGGCCCCCGTCATCGGTCTTTTGTTCCCAAACCAGGCCGGTTCGGGTGTCGGTGACCGTGCCGTCGCTGTTGTCAACGAAGCGGGCAGCGTGTACGGGTGCGGACAGACCGCCACGCACGGCACGCACATAACGGCTATACGACTTACTGTCGAAGCCGTCGCGGCCGTAGTAGAAACCGACGTCCCATGCGTAGTCCTCGTACTTGGCGTTCGTCGTAGAAGACCAATAATAGGACGAAACGCTATTCGGGAAATAACTCACATCTATCGTGGGCCCCGGAGAGGGTATGCTGTAATCAACAAGGGACCGCAATTCCTCCCGGGAAGGCAGGCGCCAGTCAGAGTGGCCGCCGAAATTGGCACTGTTCAGGGCTTGGATAAAATTCAGGGTGTCATGGTCGCTTTCCGTTCCCGCATTACCGCCGTTGGTGGCCGGATCCGGGTCGTACCAAGTGTATGTGTTGTCCGCGTCATGAGGGTCGTCGTAGTTTTCCACATCGTCTTTGCTGGTCTTCACTTCCCATATCAGCCCGGTCACATTATCCTGGACCATCGTACCGCCGCTCAGGGACGTAAACGACATCTCGTTGATGCTGTATTCCCCGTCCTGCCCGGTTCCCACGCAGGAAATTTCATTGCCATCTGTATCAGAGCATTTTGTCTGCCCGGTGTCCGGTATGGGCCATCCTCCAGAGGTTGCATCTCCGTTTAAGTCTCCTTCTGTATCAATAAAATCAATTCTTCCGATGTGCTGAGGAGTACGATGAAACATGGGCCATGGAGAATCGGCGGGGCCATCCAGTCCGTCATCTACAGCATGAAGAGTGCTGTCCCCTCCGATGTAAATGCTTCCGTCTGATCCGATGACAGGGGAAGACATGGCGATGTCATCTGTTTCAAGTTTCCATTTGAATGTTCCGTCGGGATTTATCGCATAGTAATTTTGATCAGTTGATCCCACATAAACCGTGCCGTCGGATCCGAGTGCGGGAGAAGAATATATGCCGCCTCCGGTTTGGTAACTCCATTTCTCTGTGCCATCCGGATTGATGGCATAAAGTTTATCGTCCCATGAGCCGACATAAATCGTACCATCCGCTCCGATTGCAGGAGAAGAGTCTATATTGCTTCCGGTTTGAAACGTCCATTTCAATTCTCCGTTCGGTTTTACGGCATAAAGTTTGTCGTCATGTGATCCCACATAGATGACTCCCCTAGAATCAATGCCCGGAGAAGATGTCACCTGATCGCCGGTCTCAACTCTCCATTTTTCCGTTCCGGTCGGACTTACTGCATATAGGTTGTTATCACTTGAGCCGACATAAATTGTACCGTCTGCACCGATGGCTGGGGAGGACGTCACCCGATACCCGGTTTCAAAGCTCCATTTTACCGTTCCGGTCGGACTTATGGCGTAAAGGCGCTTATCTCTTGAGCCGATATAAATCGTGCCATCTGAAGCGATGGCCGGAGAGGAATCTAAAAGGTTATCGATATCAATCGCCCATTTTTCATTACCATTTGCAGTTATGGCGTAAAGTCTCCCCGATATTGCCACATAAATAACACCATCGGTTCCGATGGCCGGGGAACAGAAGTATGCGTTTATCCCGAACTTCCACTTTTGAGTTCCATCGGGATTAATCGCATAAAAATATGATTCAGCAGGGTTGGCATAAATTGTACCGTCCAGACCGATTGCAGGGTCTCCCATACTTCCAGCGGTTTTGAACTTCCATTTTACGTTCTGCGCTTTGGATGATGTCGGAAACAGAATCATGGACATAACCAATAAAGCAATTATCTGAGAGATGAGCTTGTTCTTTGACATTTTTTTCTCCTGATAGTTCTGGAATCGCAAATCCGAAGCTGATAGCGAAATCAAGTTGAAGCCGCCTAATTCACTTCGGCAATCGCCGATTCCAAGTGTTCGATCCTTGTTTGCTGGGCTTCGACAATTTTCTTCAGTTCTTTAATCGCCTCCACTAATACCGGGGTCATCTTTTCATAAGAAACAGCTTTGTATCCGTCGTCGTCCGTTTTCACGATTTCAGGAAGCACTGACTCGACTTCCTGGGCGATCGTGCTCCCTGTCACATGATATTCCCCGTTCTGTGTACAGGACAAAAAAGTTGTAGGGTGGGGTTCCACCAATCTCGGGGAACCCAGGATTGGTGGGATGGAACCCCACCCTACAACTGGGGCGATTTTCATTTTTTTGTCCTGCACACAGGTTGGTTAGGAACGCGAATTAAACAACTTGTGCATTTACGATTTCCTGATCTCCTTATTTTCAAGGCATCTGAAATCAAATGCACAAGTTAAAAAAAACTCAATCCTTAGTAGAAATTCACAAAATCACTCGGACTGATCCATCCCCAAAAATTGCCGACAGTTTTAACCGATTTCTCTGTCACCCCGTGTACCAGGCTTGTCACACCGATCTCGGTTCCATCTCCTGTTGCAATGCTGATATGACCCGCATATCCGTTACCTGCGGATTTTTCATAACAAACCGCTGCACCAGCCATAGGATTTCCGGTGGTTCTCAACTTGCCTTTATCCTTGAAATGCTTGGTCATATCATACGCAGTACCCCATTTGGCCGGTTTTTCATGCATCATTCTCACAAACCTGGCACAATAGGTGTATTGTGAATCTGTCCAAGGATGTCCTTTCTTGCCCAATTGCGCTCTGGCTCTGTTTACAACACTGTCATTGGTATCAATGACAGGATCAGGCAAGTCCGGATCTGCCGAAGGCGGAGCAGCATACAGCCCATACGGAATCGGCTTGCCTGCCTCATTGGCTGCAAGTGACGCAAAAACCGCCAACTCGGCTCGGTTTGCATAGTCCCATAGCCTTTCACCATTTGTGACCCCTCTGTTCTTCAGAAATGCCACAGGGTCTTGCCCTGTATAATTGAAGAAGATTTTCGCTGTGTATCTTATCACATCGTATCTGTACACAGGATCGGCGGCATCGGAGGCATATACGGACAACCCCTTTGCCTGTGCAATGCCAAAGTAGCATTCATACCAGGGATCACTGTCTGAACACTGCTTCTTCACATTTTCATAATCATTTGAAGTCAGCAGAACATTCAGAGTCTCTGCCAAGTTGGCATCTTCGGCCGGTTTGTAATATCCTTTGTCAGGGCCGGCCTGATAACCTATCAATACGCCTGCACTGCATAGCCCGTTTACATATTTGGCATACCACTTATTCTGATCCACATCAGGAAATGTGCATGAACACACAGACCCGCCACATAATGCGCTGTCATCACCGGGATTGTAATCATTCGGGTCCAAATCCCCGGCTTCATCATTATTACCCCAAGTGTAATTCACCGTCGCATAACCTGACTGGTAGCCGAAAGCCTTCATTATAAACGGACGATTCGTCGTTCCGGTGATTCTGACATACTCATGCCCCAGACCGGTACCATCGCCGTTATAGCCGGACCATTCCACAGTCACGCCGTGGTAAGCCGTAGTCTGTTCACAGCAGCCGCTCAAGATGCCGCTCGGCCAATGGACGATCCTCTCACCGGTATCTTTGTCATACAACTGGATGTCAACATCCTCATCGCAGATCAGTTCAATATGGACATTGTTGAGCCCTTCGATCAGTTCGCCAACCTCAACGATGTCATCATGAGCGATCTGCTGCTGAAAGGTGCCCGATCCGCTTTCAGCCGGTCCGCCAGATGAACATCCCTCGGTTCCCGTCCATGAATAATCGACCGTCGCGTATCCTGACCGGTAGCCGAACGCCTTCATCATAAAAGGACGATTCGTCATGCCGCCGATCTTGATGTATTCATGTCCCAGACCGGCGCCGTCGCCGTTATAGCCGGACCATTCTACAGTCACGCCGTGGTAAGCCGTAGTCTGTTCACAGCAGCCGCTCAAGATGCCGCTCGGCCAATGGACGATCTTCTCGCCGGAATAAACATCATAAAGTTGAACGTCAACATCTTCATCCGACGTGAGCTGGATATATACGCCTTCCTTTCCGGCGGGTATTTCCCCCACTTCGACAATGTCATCGTGGTTGATCTGCTGCTGAAATGAGCCGGAGCCCGAACAATCTCCGTCACCACTTCCCCAGTCAAATCCGGCAGATGATACTCCGATGGTCAAAAGCATTACAAAGAATACCATGACACATGAGGTCAGCGTTCCTTTGACAAGTTTCATTTTGTCCTCCTTTTCTAAAACTGAAAAAAAATTATACCAGAATCGATACCATCCGGCAAATGTGGAAAACAGTCAGAACCGATAGAAACTGCTTGTATTTCATTCACCTCCTTTCTTGTTTGCTGCCTTACTGATATCTAACACAAAAAATCATCTTTCTCACAGAACAAGTTTTTTTTGCAGAATTTCTGATTATAACGGATTTGGGGGAGTCCCGTACTCGTGAACGTGAACATGAGCATAGGACGAGCCCGGGCACGTTCACAAACGAACACGTTCACGAGTAACGAACACAAGCACATTCACGGACAAATCACGGCCTCCCCAAAAAGCGTTATAATCAGCAGAATTTTCATCTGTTACTCGCTTATAAGTACCCATCCATAAGTTTCTGCATCTGGGACTTCAACAGAATCAAATGTATCCATGACAAAATTTTTAGATGGGTACTTAGTGCTCTGTTCCATAAATAATGTCCGGGTTGAAAGTTCCGAGCTTTCATCGTCGGCATGTCCCCAGTCATGAATTTTTGCAAATGAAATCATGTGGTTGCCATGTTCATGCAGAGCATGATGAGGAACAACCCGGACATTATTTATGGGATTCAGCACTTAGGGTGCGAAGTACAACTTCGACATTCTGGATATCACTGCCAAAGTTGTACTTGCACTCCGATGTGTTTCTATCTATCTAAGCTCAATGTTATCCGTCATCACATGGAGATATGATCCGTTATGACTGACACCGAGATCGGTCTGCCTCAGAAAATTTCCGGATACAAAGGTCTTGAAGTTCCCGACATAACCGATGGCATGCTCCCCTTTCAAGAAGTTGTTGTTCGAGATGTTGAGCATCTGGTAGTAATAAGGCCCTTGAGGTGTTCCGGTTACAAGAATGGAGTAGCGATCATCATTCTGTACGGCAAAGGTGTTGCCGCTGATCAAAAAGGATCTCCATGAGGCGGAGTTTGCCTGAACAAAGATCACTTCGTTTTCTCCGTCAAGGATGCCATCAAAGTTGTTTCCAGACACGATGATCTGTTGGGTAGCGTCATCTGTGATGTTCACTTTCGTGTCATCGCAGACATTGCCGGAAAAGATGCTCCCGTCTTTCAGATAAACAAGGCTGTCATCAATCCGGCTGGATGACATTCGGCCGACCCCGCCATAAGAATCTGTTCCGCCAATCGTACTGCGGCTGACATTGCTGTCAGAAACCTGTTGAACCCGCTGTATAGTGGAGTCTTCAATTTCAGAGTTCAGAATCGAGCCGAGCCGCCTCTGGCTGTCAGACACCACATTCAGAAGTTTGCATTCGGTCAGTTTCGCGTCAAACGGGAACAGGATGCTCCCTTCAAAAACACACTTCCGAAACAGCACATCACCTCCGTCGAGCTTCACGTCCTTGAAATAGACACCGGTGACCACCGCATCATCATCGCCCACATCTATTTCCTGGACCCCGGTCCCGATAAAGCCGCCGCCGTGAATCTGAAGATTGTCCTCTTTTAGTCTGCTGTAATTCCCTGACAGGGTGATCACTTCCTCAATGTTGACGATCCCGTTGGCCTGAACTGTGACATCCTGATAATTCGCCGCGGTCATGGTGACAATTTTTGACGCTGTGGTCTCACCATCTGAAGGAGGGGTGCCGGATGCGCCGGTCTTGAAGCTCAAGGTGACCTCATGGTCCCGGTTACTGTCACAGTAATTGACACCGGCGGAATTGGCTACCCTGACGGTGATCTGCCCTCCTGATGCATAGCCCACCAAGGCGGATTGGGCAATCGTGAAAGTCATGTAATCATAAGAGACGCGACACTGACTGCCCCCATCATGTTGACCGATATGATTCCCGTTCACATGAACCGTCGCGTATTCCGAACCGCTGTTGAAGTCGCCTCTGAGGCCGACCTTCAGTGTTCCGTCACTCGCGACCCCGGTTCCTGAAGCAACGACAAAGGTATGCTCAGTCTGATCGCCGCCGCTCCTTGAAAAGCTCTTTGTGCTTGTCTCCGTGTAGTCCCCGGCCAGCAGGTTTCCTGTCATGGCCAAGAGAAGTCCGCACATCACAAACACCATTGACAATCTTTTCATTGTCTGTCCTCCTTATGAGGTTAAATGGTTGTCACTGGAAAAAAAGTCGGAAAAAATGAAGCAGCCCGAATTTCGGTGCCCGCGCATCAGCCGGAAATTCATGCTCCGGGAACTTAACGATGACCCGCTTTTTTCCGCCTCTGATCACTTAATTGAAAGAGAATCTGAAAATGTGACAGAAAAGTTTCTTTTTCCGGAAAATCACGGATGTCACAAATTCCCTTTTCCGGCCGAAAGGGGTTCACATCCGAATCTGCTTCCTGCCGGTTATTTCATACTCATCAGCCCGATTCAAGTTCCGAACCAGCGTTTCCGAATATCATCCTTTATATATAGGCATGAATCAGAGTTCCGAACCGGCGATTCCGAATATCATCCTTTATAATAGGCATGAATCGGAGTTTAAGTCTTCTGATATTTCTGACTCCGCAAACTTTACTGAAATTTTTACCACCATTCAGTTTCATCTGTCAATACGACAAATGTATGATTTTTTGTCGTATTTTTTCCATCCGACTTCTGCGACAAATGTATTAGTTGATTCCGCTTGTCGGCGATCAGTCTGACATAATGCTTTTTGGGAAAGCGTACCTGTAAATGTAAACATAAACATGGCTCTAAACAGGGACGTAAACGTAAATCTGGCCGTGGGCGGTCACAATCACGTTCATGTTGTTACAGGAACACTCTCCCAAACCCATTATAATCAGTCATCTGATGTTTGTTTGCTGGACTTTGTACCACCATTCAGTTTCATCTGTCAATACGACAAATGTATGATTTTTTGTCGTAT